>JBOHHD010000292.1:0-5120 GCA_050700515.1 Pseudonocardiaceae bacterium | reverse complement strand
CCCAAATAGTCGTTGGAGGCCAGGTCGATCACCTGTTCGACGGCGCGTCGCGGTGTCAGCGTGCGTCGCAACCCCTCGGCCCGCCGCGCGGTGGCCCGTTCGTCCAGCCAGTCCAGTGCTCCGGACCCGGCCGACGCCGTCGTCACGTGCTCAGGGGGTCGAACAGCGGTAACCCGAGGCAGAGACGACCGACGAAATCGTGCAATGCGTCGGTGGTGGGCGCCATCACCCGGGCGGCGAACGAGTCGCGGAAAGGTCGCTCAACACCGAGCTCCTTGCGGAAGGCGGCCCCGCCACACAACCGCAGCACACCGTCGGCGACCTCGGCGGCAGCCTGGTCCGCGACCGCCTTGACCTCCAACACCCGCAGCTTCGCGTCCTGTCGCCCGGTGTCCAGCGCGGCCAGCGTGTCCTGCAGGACAGCACGGGTGGCGTCGGTCTGGATGCGCAACCGGGCGAAGGCCGCCCGGGTGACCGGCTGCTGCGCCAGCGTCTGGTCGAGATGCTGTAGCCGGGTTCGGGCCAGATGTGCCGCGGCCTCGGCGAGCTGTGCCTCCATCAGACCGAGCGACATGGCCGCGTTGAGCACGAGGAACGCGGGCAGTGCGGTGATCAGCGCGACATCCCATCCCGCGCCGTCGGCGCCAAGCCGGGCATCCGGAGGAACGACGGCACCTACCGCGGACATCGGGCTGGAGGCGCTGCCCCGCAGGCCGACCCCATCGAACTTGCCCATCACCCGCAAGCCGGGCGTCTTGCCGGGCACCAACCACAGGGTCATCGGGCCGGTCGCGCCAACCGGTCGGCTGGACCACACGTAGCTGTCGGCCTGGCCGGCCGAGGTCACCCAGCTCTTGCGGGCGTCCAACGAGACGGTGTCGCCGCTGTCCCCCGTGCCCGCGGTCGCCGCCGTGCCCAGCGGAGCCCAGAAGTGGCTGCGGGAGCCGACCTCGGAGTAGGCAAAGATGCTCACGTGGTCGCCGCGTTCGATCGGCCGGCGGACGTCGACCGGCCCGTGCGCCTCGATGTCCGCGACGGCCGCGTAGTGCTACAGGACGACTATCGCCGTGGAGCCGCACCGGGCGGCCAGGGACTCGACGACGTGCGCGGCCGCGGCCAGGGACCCCCCGCTACCCCCGACGCCGGGTGCGCTGAGCAGACCGAGCAGACCGACGTCGCCCAGGGCCTGGAGCCCGTCCCGGGGATAGGCACCGGTGCGGTCGATCTCGCCGGCCTGGGGGCCGATCGTTCGCTCGATGACCGCCGACAGCATCGACCTGTACTCCGTTGCGGTCGGGGCAAATTCTGGGGCAGAACTCATGACCGAATCTCCCGCGGGTAGTGGAAGGAATGGCGATCAGTCGAAGGGGCCTGGTCAGCGCCGGCTTTCAGTTGGTTGTGCGCTCAATTCCTGGACCTTGGCGAAGACGTAGACCGAGCCGTCGGTGACATGACCGTTGGTGACGATGCCTGCCGCGTTGAGCACACGCTCGATCAAGGTTCGTGAAGCCGACCGGAACACCTCACGTTGGTACTCACCACCGCCGCCGCTGGGCTCCCAGGAGACCATCACGTAGCTGCCGTCCGTTTCGTGCGGATAGACGGCCAAACTGATGTCCTCACCGAAACCCTCGTTCGGCCAATCCACCTGCAGGGGAAGACCTGCGCTGTCGAGTGCGACAAGAATCTGTACGACCAGGTCGCGCAACGGATGCCCCGCCACTCCGGCCCGCATCGCGGCCACGTCGTAAACCCGGGTGTCGGTCAGCCAGCCGAGCTGAATGTGACGCGCCCGCGTCTCGCTGTCGTACCAGCATTCCGCACGGTCGCCGTCATCGTCGTCATCGGCGTCGAGCATGGGCGAGTAGGTACCTTTGACGATCAGACGATCCGGGTCACGCTCGTAACGCCGCGCCAGGAAACCCAACGTTTCCAGGACGTGGCCGAGCCCTTTCATCACCAGCGCCGAGGAGACGGACGCCTGGATCGCGCCGAGATCGGGCGATGACTGCCAGCTCACGACCAGGCCGGCCTGGTCCTCCGCCGGTGTGATGACCGCACCGGCGCCGTTCTCGTCAGCGAGTGCGTACCCCAGTCCATGCAACGCCGCACGTAGCTCCCCCTCCAGATCCGGCGGCTGGGGAATGTCATCGAACCCCTGCTGCATGGCCTGGGTCTCCTCGCTCTCGTCCCGATCCGATACCGGCGGCGCAACGTCCGCCGGGGCCGTCACGTGTCCCCATACCTGGTGGTCACCAGAAATGTCGTGGACTATGACGTGAGCGAGTCGCAGCGTCGCCATTCGGCTCAGTTCCCACCACGGCATCAGTTCGGGCAGCAGCGTCGCAGCGATCTGTTCGGCCATGCCCATCGCCCTATCGATATGCAGCAGCGTCATTTTCCGATCGCGCGGAGCGGACAACGCACCCAGATCGAAATGCGCGGCACAGGCGAGCTGCGTCATTCCGGCGGTTTCCGCGGTGGCCGCTGCCCGCTCCAATGAGTAGGAGGCCCTCATTGGCAGGTACAGGGGTTGCCTGCTATCGAAATCGAGCAGATACCGTATCGGGTCGAAGGGCGTACCGAGCAGGGCGAGACCGTGCTGATACCAGCACCGAGCCATATCCGGCAGAGCCTGATGGCGTTCGGCGAGTTGGAACGCGAACTCCGCGCTGCGCACCGCTGCCCTGCTCCAGCCGCGAGCCAGCGAGAGCTTGGACCACAGCAGCAGCAAGGTGACGCGATGGTGCCACGGCACTGTGTTATCGGGGTCAGCGGGGCTATCGGGGTCAGCGGGGCTGCTGTCCAGCGCGCGGCGCGGTAGCCACCGACGGGCCGCCACCGCGTGAGCGCGGGCCCGGCTGAGGTCGCTCGCGGCGAGGGCGTCCTCGGCCAGGCCGACCTCCAGCTCGAATCCGAGCAGGTGAGCACCCCGCCACAGCTGCCCGGCGGTGACCGCGCAGGAGGTGAAGTCCGTCGCCCCGAGATCGCCGATCCAGTCCAGCGCCCGAGTGGCCTCCTCGCCCGCCGCGGTACGCGCCCCCACCTCGCGGAAAATCTGGGTGACCAGTACCGACGCCAGCACCTGCGGACCCCGCTCATGCGGGCCGAGCGGGCGATCGATCGAACGGTCGAAGTGGCTCAGCGGCGCCAACACCGACAGCGCGGGGCCGTAGTGCCCGCTCCGCAGCGCGGCAAAGGCCTGCAGCCACCACAGATCGCTGAGTACATCCAGCGCCATGTCGGGCACAGAGGGCTCGACAGCACGGCGCAACAGCTCGATCTCCTCCGCCGGGCGGCGGCGAATGGTCCATTCCAGCAGGTGCAGCAGCGCGTCCACCTGCGAGAGACCCGCATCGGTCAGCTCGGCGATGCGGGCGTCGAGGGGCGCGCCACCAAGCCAGACACGCGCCGTGCCCGATTCAGCCCGATCCACGCCCATCTCCTACCCGCCAGCTCGTTTACCACCGCAACCGTCGGCTACGTCATCCACCCTCCGGCGTTGGTGCACGGGGGGTCGAGGTAGCGTTGGTCAACCGTCTGGAGCACCTCGCCATGACCACCGGAGTGAGCGGGCCTCGTCCTCACGCCGACCCATCCGCCGTCGCCACGGCGCTGCGGCGCGCCGCCGAATACGGACCCTTCTTCGTACTCGACCTCCCGATGGCCGACCGGCCTTCCAAGGGCACCCCCCTGGCAAACCTCTATCGGGCTGCTGGGCGGGCCGATCTGGAAGAGCTGATCGACCATCATGCCCGGCGGCTAGGCACCCCCGAACGCCGGGTGGCTGTTTCGCTGCTCTTCCAGGGCATCGCCGCGCGACTGTGGTCAGTGATCATCGGCTGCGCCGAGGCGGGGATAGTTCCCGATCTCGATCCTCTGCACCTGTCCTGGTGGCGCGCCTCGCCGCTCGGATTGCGCGTCGACCGGCTCGCCGGCTGGGCACCGGCTGGGGAAGTCGAGCATGCCGAGCTCGCCGGGCACACCGTGATCCAGGCCAACCTGCGCCCCCTGGCCGCCGCGCTGCGAGGTGAGGTGCGGATCGCCGAAGGCCTGCTGTGGGGCAACGCGGCTTCCGCCCTGGTCGGAGCGGTACGGGTGGCTGACGGCGGGGCCCATAGGCGCGCCCTGGCGGTAGCGCTGCTGAACCGGGAGCCCCTTCGCGATACGACGATCACGATCCCTGGCAAAGGGCCACTGACGATCCGGCGCCGCAGCTGCTGCCTGTACTACCGGGCACCCAGGGGCGGGTTGTGCGCAGACTGCGCACTCGCGGCATCCTGAACCATGGCTTCCCACGCCCCGGACGGTTTCCATCCCGCGAGGAGGTCGACGGGTCGGCGCAGGAGGTCCGGCTGCGCACCGCGCCGGGTGACTACATCTTCGTGCCACCATTCGGGCCGCACCGGGAGGAGAATCCTGATCCGGAATCCGAGGCGGTGGTCGTGATCGCCCGCAGCACCCAGGACGCGATCGTGGTGAACCTGCCGGGGCTGTACCCCCTTCAGCCGGAGGCGTGAGCTCAGCAGTGCGCGGCCCTGGTGGCGATAGCTCCTCCGGGAGAGGATCACGGGGGTGGTGGCACATCGATGTCGCGGCACACGGCGTGGACAGCGGCGGTGAGCGAGTCGACCCGGGTGACGAAGGACGGGAGGTCCTGGCCCTGCCATCCGGGGCCACCGACGACCACAGGGGCCGGCGGGCGCTGTGAGGGCAGTAACTGCAAGTCGGCGAAGCGGGCGGTGGGTTCGACCTGAGCCCAGACGAACACCGCGCGCGGGTTGATCCGGCGGACCGCCGACACCAGCGTGTCGGCGGGGACAGACGCCCCCAGAATCCGGCTCGAACAGCCGAACTCGGCCAGCGTCGCGGCCAGCGCGTGGAGCGGGAGGGTGTGCTGTTCCTGCTCCAGGCAGGCGAGCAGGACCGGTGGGTAGCTGCTCCAGCGGCGGCGCCGAAGCAGGATCGCCGAGAGCGCGGTGCGTACGCAGTCGGTGAACAGGTGCTCGACGTCGATGCAGTCGCCGCACCGGGCATAGCGCTCACCGATGCTGTTCAGCACCGGGACCAGGAGCTGCTCCCACGTCGAGGCGACACCGTGGCGACGTAGTGCGTTGGTG
>JBOHHD010000291.1:0-4515 GCA_050700515.1 Pseudonocardiaceae bacterium | reverse complement strand
CAGCCCGTCCTAGCTGGAGCGATATGCCGGAAGGTGAAGCCGTGGCGCTTCGCGATGTCGAGCAGCCGACCCGGGCCATCGGGCAACCGGTGATCGACCACGTCGAGCGTGGCCGAGCGCGCACAGCCAGTGGTCCCCGCGCGGAAATTCCTTGTTTCCGAGCAGGAACGTTGCGAATGGACTACACCGAAACGCCGACTCGGTACGCCATTCCCCGTAGCTCCATACCAATGGCATCTCGACGCGCACCGGGGAGCAGCACAGTGATCGCCTCGCGGACCATGGGGTCGCGGCGCACCTTGGTGGGGAAGATGTCCTCGGCCGTGCGCAGCGCCCGCACCGCATCATCACGACGATCCCGGAACTGGGCCAGCGCCCGACCGTAGTCCACCCAGTAGAAGATCTGGTTGGCTATAAAAGGATCGCGCTCAGGCTGGATGTTCTCCGCGATGCTGACCACTGTGTCTGGATCGTTAGCTTCAAGTGATTGATACATGCGAAAGCACCCGGCCAGGACCGGCCCGAACAGCAACCCCAGTGAGTCGACCTCGCCGTCGGCTCCGAATCGCTCGGCCAGCTCCATGGCGGCATCCATCGGGGCAGCTGCATCACCCGGACGGCCATCCAGCACGGCGGCCGTAGCGTGCTGGGCGGTGACCAGACCGACGAGACCAGCGTTCTGGGCTGACGTAGGTGGCAGGGTGATCGAGTCGAGCTTCGCCCGGCCCACCTGGAACCCCCCGTCGAATAGCAGCGTATCCACCACGCTGGACGCGGCCATTGCCAGTGTGGTGGGCTCATCGCGTTCCCGAGCCAGGCGTTGGGCCAGGAAGGCGACCCGGCGGACCAGGTCGGTGGGTGCGCCCGCGTGGGTCAGCCATAGTCGGGTGACCTGAGTGTGCAGGTACACCGCCAGGTCGAGCAGTTCGGCGTGGTCGGTGCCGGTGGCCAGGGTGGTGTGCAGGTTGCGGATCAACCCTGGCAGGTCGGTGGCGACCTCGGCGAACCGGCAGGCCCGCCGCTGGGTCTGGATCCGGGCCACCTGATCACGTAGCACGGCCAGGGGCAGCGCCAGCCCATCCAGTTGCTCGTTCTCGATCGCATCCAACACCAACCGGACCGCCTCGGTGGTGGCATCGGTGTGCCCGTTGCCCGGGGCGGGGACCGGCAGCCTGGTCAGCTCGCTCGGAGCGATCTGCAGCGCGCCCGCCAGCGCGACGATCTCCGACAGAGTCGGGGCATGCTGGCCGTGCTCGATGCGCCACAGCGTCGTGGTGCTCATCCCGGCCAGCCCGGCGATCACCCGCAGCGTCTTGTCCCGATCCTCCCGGATCCGCCGCACCCGCCACCCGATCATGCGCGCCTCGTCATCCACGTCCGCCATGCCACCACTCATGCACCGACGATACAGACCCGCACCGAGACCCCCGGGTCGTTGCCCCGAGGGCGGAACCCTCCGGTAAGGGGTGCACGCGCCAGGCTACGGGCCGGCCCACCCGATCGGATGCAAAGCCCGCAGCCACGCCGGAACTCATCGCGAGATGATCCGCACGACCTACCGAACCATGGCACCAGCCATGAAACGAGGCATCGTGAATTGGTGCGGTCACAACATATTCACCTGATGGACCGGGGTAGCCACCGTTGTCCGACCTAGCGAACTTCGGCGAGGTCGGTCCACCCCGACGGTGACATCGCGATGGTGCCCACCACCCCCGCCATCCCGTGGTCGTCGGTCCGCTCACCGGAGAGCACATGAGCGGCGGGATCACCGCGCCGCCAGCGGACCGTGTACCCACCCGGCAGTTGCACCTTGGACCGCTGACGGGCCAACTCAACAGCGCGACGACGGAACTCGACAGGGTGAGGTGCGGGCACGGCGGCATCCTTCCTGATGGCCGAGGCCATCTCAGTTCGGGTGTCCGTGCTACGGGGGGAAGCTCGGTCCAGGCCGCGCCGGCAGACTTTATTCCATGGATGGAAATACCAATCCGGGCGAATACCGCGAACTGCACTACTTATGGACGCCCGGGCGGTTATGCAGACTGGGTCTGCACGCACAACCGGCCCGGCTCACGGCTCTTGCAGGCGCTGCTTCGCGCGGGTGATGTCCGCGCTGATCTGGCCGAGTTCGCGCTGGAAGTCCTCCACGGTGGCTGCGAGTTGGGCTTGGACCTCGACGAAGTCGTCCGGCGCGGTCTGCCGGTACCTGTCGAGCAGGTCGTCCATGGCGGCGTTCACGGTTCTGGTGATCTTGTCGGCGAGGGTGGCGGAGTCCATAACGGTGCCATCGCGCCCCCGACGCAGAACCTCGGGGGCGAGGCGAAGCTCGCGCAGCCGCCCGTCTTGGGAGATCACGGCCTGGATTCGCCCGTCCTCGGACTCGGCGGTACCGATGAGCGTGGGATCCGGAGACCTGGTGAGGCCGGATTCATCGGCATCATCGGCGGGCAGGGCGAAATTGAACTCGGTCATATCGCGTTCGTATCCTCGGGTCCTTACCTGGGAGTACGACCAAGTGGGGTGTTTCCGAGTGTATGCGTATGGGAGCATTCAGTCATGACTGGGTTCGACATCGATCCGGAGCAGATGCGGCAGCAGGGCCGAGAGATTGAGCAGCTCGGCGTGACCAGTGCCGATCGGTTACGGTCCCTGCGCGACCTGGTTGCCGGTGACGGCGCTCCATGGGGCGCGGATGAGGCGGGTGCCGCCTTCGGTGCGGCATATCAGGAGTTGGTCACCGTTGCGGACGAGGTGCTACGACTTTTCTCCGATGGTATCGAGTCGGTCGGACACCACCTGCAGCAACACGCCGACGAAGTACACGGTGTCGACGAAGATTCCCGCGACCTGTTCACGACCATCGCCGGTGAGCTGGGTGACCGGACGTGACGGTCACGTTGCCTCCGCAGCTCGCCGGCCTCCTACAGCAGGCAGGCGGACACTGGCCGGAAGCCGACGAGGATCAGTTGGCCACAATCGCGGCAGGTTGGCGGGACATGGCCACGACGTTGGACACGATGCGGGAAGATGGCAACCGCATGGCCGGCGCGGTCACCGCAGAGAACCGGGGCGCCAGCATCGACGCGTTCTCCGGCTACTGGTCGGCCAACCTCGACCGGCACCTCACCAGCGCGACCACGGCAGCCGAACAATCCGCGGTGGCCGTTGAGGGGATGGCCAAGGCGACGCTCAGTGCGAAGTCGGCGATTGTCAGGGCGTTGAGCGTCGCTCAACAGTCGATCGCCCAGGCGGAGAGTGCGCAGAACGTCGCCATCGTCGGTCCGCTGATCGGTGGGGCGGCGCGCGCCTTCCTCGGCCCCCTCCTACGACTCCTCGCCAAGGTTCTCGGGGAGATCATCAAGTTCCTTATCAAGATTATCTGGGAGCTGATCAAGCTACTCGTCCGAGCCATATTGTGGATCTTCAAAAAGATCATTGAACTCTTCAAAAAGCTGTTCAAGCAAGGCAAGCAAAACAAGCCCAAGCTGGGCAAGGGGGTCAAGGAGGTCCCCAAGAAGCCGCTGACGACCTCGCGGGAGCAAATCGAGGCCAAGTACAAGCATGCGAAGGACTTCGGGATCAACGAGCCACGCGGCAAAGTCGGTTTCGACAAATTGGAGCAGGCTGTCAAGAATCATGTCGATGATTCCGCGACAATGCATATTGGCGGCACGTACCGCGGGCAGCCGGCAATACTCAACTACAATCCGAATACCGGTCTGGTTGTCGTGCAGAAATCTACAGGCGAGTTCGTATCCGGCTGGCGGCCAAGCCCGGCGCAGATCAAGAATATGCTGGAAAATGGAAAACTTGGAGGTGGCTGATGTCGACTGAGCAGACACCCGTGGCGACGATGCTCGTGACGTATCGACCCATCATGGCCCGCTTTCTCGCGGGCGAGACCTCCGCGCAGGAGTTCGAGCGGGAGTACCTGACGACGTTCAAGAACGACGCCAACCAGATCCTCGGCGCCGAGTTCGACGTGTTGGACGGGCTGTTCGCCGACGTCGACGAGTACGTCGCCGATCCGGCGCTACGCGCCCAGGTCGACGGCCTCGGCGACGACGAGCTGAAGGAGCGCGTTCGAGCAGCGCACCGAATGCTCTTCGGTCCGTGAACGCGATCAGTCAAGTGGCCAGCGATGCCGGTCGGGGGGTCGGGTGTCCACAGTGGCCACCGGTGGCGACCTGGTGGACGAGGGCATCGCCGCGTTCACCGGGGAGGCGGCCGGGCAGACGGGGATCGAGCATCCGATCCCGCCGGAGGTCGCTGAGCTCGACCTGTCCCGCCGGACCCGGGTGTACATCAGCGCCCACCCGCCTGCCGGACGCAGCTCCTACCGAGCGGCTACTCGCCCGCGCGGCGGCGTACCGCGACAGCACAGGTGGCGACCTGCTGTCCGACGTGCTCGCCGCCGAATGCGGGCCGAGCGGTGGGTGGTGCACCGGGGTGCGGCGTGGACTGCGTACGTGCCCGCCGCCGCACGGTGGCCGGGTGTACCAGGCAATACCG
>JBOHHD010000290.1:0-1621 GCA_050700515.1 Pseudonocardiaceae bacterium | reverse complement strand
CGCCACGATGACGCGGTGATGGCCTTCCGGCGCGCCGAGGAGCTGCACCCGCACCGCGTGCAGCGGGATCCATTCGTCCGCGAAGTGCTCGCCGAGCTGCTCACCCGGATGTCCCGGAATTCCCCGGTGGGGCGGGAGTTGCGCGCGATGGCCTATCGAGCCGATTTGCCGGTGTAGCCCGTTCGGGTGATCCGCACGTATCTTTGCAACCGATTGCAATGATCGCGACACGGTCTGTCGCGTGACGAGGGATGACAACGCGGAGTCGTATGTACCGCCGGTGATGCAGCGGGACAATGAACGCAGCCGGATAGCCGTCGATGGCAGGCGTACCCACGATGGTGATCTCTGCACGCTGATTGCGGTGCATGAGGTCGGGGGATCCTGGGCATTGTTCCCGCACGGTGACGCTCAGCTCGGCGTGCGATTGGCCGGGGTGGACGCGGTGCGGGTGGCGCGGGCAATTCTGGATGGTGTTCCGTGAGCGATCCCGACTTGTATGCGTGGATGGCGCTGCGCCGAGTCACCGATGGCTACCTGGCGAAGATGGCCGGTGCCTATTTCGACCGCGGTCGCCCCGTTCCCGAGTATCTGACCGAGGTGTTCGATCAGCTGATCTGGACCGGGTTGGTCGCCGTTGCTGAGGGTGACACGCTCTGGGACCTGCGGCGACTCAGCCTCACCGGCACTGGCAAGGCCAGGTACGCCGTCCTGTCCGAGCAGCGGAACCCGAAGCAGGCGGTACCGCCTCCCCAATTCGGTATCACCCAGACCCCGGTCGGTCGCCGGTCGAGCCCTACCCCCCTGGCTCCTGGCGACCGACCGGTTCCCACCACATCATGCGACAGAACCTTCGATTTGCTGGGAGAAGCATTGTGAAACGTCCGAAGAGCAAAGAGAGCAGAGGGCTGGAGACCCGACGAATCGTGTACTCAGACCGCAGGCATCCACACGGCACACTCCAGGAACTGAAGGTCGACGTGCGGCGCGGTGAGGTGATCGACGACGATTACGCGGCGGCGCTGGTGGCGGTGCGCACCTGTGTAGCGTTGGCCGACGTGCACATCGTGCGGATAACCCCCTGATCCCGATCTACCGCCGTTCGAGCACCCGCCCCAGCTCTTGGTGGCCGTTTGAATCCCGCGCCGCCTGAATCCCGCATTGTGAACGCCGTCAATGACTCCCGGTCCCGCATGACTTTCCATCATTAGCCCGCACCCCCTCCTCCCGGCATGCCGACACCGAGTTCATCGTCGGCAACATCTTTACCGCCCCCGACATCGCCCAGCGCCTGGATGATTACCACTTTCACGACCGCTACCAGGTCGGCGCGAACGCGACCTGCACCACGTGCTCAATGACCACGCGGTGCGGCAAGGGCTGCCCGGCCGCCGTGGTCGCCGCCGGTGGCCGGATCGGCGACGTCGACACCGAGCAGTGCCCGGTCACGACCGATACGCTCACTACAGGACGTCGGCTGCTGCCGCTGATGCCCGCATGACCGGCCCGTTCGACGAGCCGAGCCGTCTGGCCGGAGCATTGATCACCCTGGACGGCCCCGGCGGCGTGGGCAAGTCCACCACCACGCGCCTGGTCGTCGGCACACTGGCCGCGGCCGGAC
>JBOHHD010000289.1:0-5722 GCA_050700515.1 Pseudonocardiaceae bacterium | reverse complement strand
GTGTGGACGACCGACGAACGGTTCCTTGGAGAAGACACTCGACGTCTGACTGCGGTGATCAGCTGCACCTGTCCGATGGCGCGGGCGGGTGATGCGGGGTCAGTGGGTGGTGAGGCAGGTCAGCGGCACGGGCCGAAGACCAGAGGACAGTCCAATTCGTCGGCCAGCGCGACGTACGGACCGTCCACCACCCGGATCCGATCTCGTAAGGCGAACGCGAGTCGCACATGGCCAGCCGTAGGAATCATGAACCGCTGCGGAAGCGCTAGCACCTCGACGCCCGTAGTGCGCTTTCGACCGCTTGCTGGGCCAGGGCGGAAAGCGGCAGCTTGCGAGCCTGCGCCGGTCGCAGTGCGGACGTCGCGCTGGGACGGCGGGCTCTGACCTTGAGGTTGAGGTTCGCGGTCGGCCCGAGCTAGGGCACACACCCGCTTGAAAGCTGCCCGTGGCAGCAGCACCGCCGCCGCGTAAGGCAGGATGGCGACCACGTAAAGGGAGGTAGAGCATGATCATCGATGTGATGTACAGCATCGCCGATGGCCCGCTCAGACCAGGCGAACTGGAGATTGCTCGAACAGCGGCCCCGCTGGTGAGCTGGTCTGTCAACGCCGGCGATGTATCGGAGGGGTGGGACCTGGAAGGCAACGATCTCGCCATCGAGCTTCACTTTTCCGACAACACCGTATGGACGGGTGAGGCGTACCCCGTGGCCGAACAACCGCCGGAGCGCGAGTTTCCCTTGAAGGTGCAACTACGCGGTATCGGCGCACTCAGTGAGAATTCGGTCCCGGTGCACGCTGAGGTGGTGGAGAAGCGCATCGAAGCGATGTTGGCCGCGCATCAGCGCGGTGTCTGATGGCAGGTAGTGACCTCCGCAGTCGCACTGCCCGGGTCAGCAGCCGGGGAAGGCTCGGTGCAGGTCGTCGAGGGTGATGGTGTCGCTGGTGAGCTGCGCGGCTCCGCTCCTCAGCCCGCTCCGCACAGGGAAGACGTCGCAGGCAGTGTGTCCCCATGGCGATTACGGCGTGGTAAGGAGCCTACGCGGCAGCGTGAAAGGCGATCGCGTCGCGCATTTCGGCCGCGCACTCGTCGATGCTGTCGCCGGTCGCCGCGACCCCCCGGAAGATCGGGGCAGTAGGTCGAGTAGTTACTCAATCCGTCACGTGCGCCTTCCTCGCGGGCCGCGACGCGCTGTGGTCAACCGGCCTGACGCCAGACGGTCACATCGACCTCCCACTCGCCCTCGTCTACCTCGCTGAGTACTCTGATGAATGCAATTCGACCCCGACTCGTGCGGACGCAAACTTGGCTACCCGTGTCGATATCGACCAACTGGGTACCGAACGCGTCCAATCTTGACGCACATGAATCGTTCGTGGGCTCCACCTGGCCGGTCCAGGAAGCTACCCGCGCACCATTGCCGGTTATCATCGACGTGCCGCCCGAATAAATGTCGAAGTCTCCGGTTCCACGGATCGGTGGCTCGCCATTGAGATCCACACCGTAGTTGTCGAAGAGCAACCTACCCTGCCAGGCGACTTGCGCACTGGGTTGAGCTGTCGATCCGGTCGGGGTCGGGGTGGGCACCGGCTCGGTATTCTCGGAAGTCGAGGAAACGGAAGGCGACGACGGCGGCTCGGAGTTGTTCCCATAGGGGAGCGCCAGTACTCCCACCAACGCGGTGATCAGGGCCGCGACAGCAGTGATCATTCCGGCCGCAGAACTCCAGAACGAACCTCTCCGACTACTCTCCTCCGCTGCCGAGGAGGCTTTATGCCATGTATTCGCCATGGATCACCACCCTGTGCGTCGATCGATTCAATATCGTGAGTGTCGCTCCGATCGTCCAATCGCACGGTTTGTCCAGTGCAAACAGTCGCTCAGCTCGTACTCATGCCTGCACCGGCAGGTTGGTTTCGTGTCCCGGCCTTCCTGACCTGCTCGGACGATCTCCTCGATGTTGATGGTAGTGATCAGCCGTACCGTCCGGCAGGCTTATCGCTGGGGCAGCAGCTCGAAGGCACCGCCCTGCAACGGGCGTACCACGCGGAAGCGGCGCTCGTCGAAGGTCAGCACGCGCCTGGTGCGCAACCGTGCCGCGAGCAGCACGGTCGCACAGTTGGCCAGCCCGAGGTCGAGATCGAGGTAGTTGCGTTCCAGCCGGACCACTCCGGCGTACTCATCGGGCTCCAGGCATTCGACGGTGAATCGTCCGGCCGCCAGATCTTCCAGGAATGCCAGCCGGGCTTTCGGTCCGATCCGCTGACCGAGCAGGTAATCGGCCTCGGCGGTGACCGGTGCGGCGATGACGAGCGCACCACGCTCGGCCTCGAGCACCTCACGGACCGCGTGTCGCAGTGGGTCTTTACGGTCAGCCAGGGCTACCAGAGGGGCCGCGTCGACCAGCAGGGTCACTCGCCGAAGCCCTGGAGCAGCGTAGCCATGTCCACGTCGGCCACCGAGCCACCGGGACCCTCACCCACGCCGTCGAGTGCGAAGGTGCGGTCCCCTCGCTGTTGCGGGACGTACGCCCGGATGGCCTGGCGAAGCAGGGACGCCTGGGACACACCTTCTTGCTCCGCCAGCATCGCCAGCCGGCGAGCATCGGCTTCGTCGAGGTAGACACTGGTTTTACGCATCAACGTCGGGTAGCGCGTAGGGCACCATGTTGTGGCAGCGGCACCGCGAGCGCGGCCATCCCGGCGACGGCTAAGCAATAGAGCTGCAACGGTACCCACCGACACCGTGGCGGACGGTAACACGCTGTGTGATCATCGCGAGAAGTAAACGACAGACACGCGCAGCAACCACGGCCGGGCCAGAGCGGCGACTGTCTCGCCCTTATCCCTCTCGGCCCTGACGGAGTGTTTGCCATGCTCGCTTCTCTTCCGTTCGCCATCGGTGATTTCCGATGAGCGACGTCGCAGCGATCTTCTATTTTATCGGCGCGATTATCACGCTGGTCGCCTTCCCGGTGCTGTTCGCGAAGCGTTATCCGAGGCAGCCCGGCCGACTGGGGCTCGGTATCGCTATCGGTATCGCAGCGATGTTCCTGTGGCCTATAACAATCTGGGTTGCGGTTGCGATGTGGCTGACGGGTTTCGTGCGGCCCCGGACTCCCGACGTTCTGGGCCACCAAGAACGGCCCACGGCGCTGCCCAAGAAGGTGGCCATCGCCCTGTGCGTCGTCGGGGCGCTGTTCACCATCGGAATCATCGGCACCACCTCCGAGCCGGTGACTGAAGCCGAGCCGGTGACCGAAGCCGGACCGGCTACCACCACAGCGCCGGCTGCCCCTCCCTCGCCCCCGATCAGCAGCACACCGGCACCACCACCGGTGATCACCGCGGTGCCGACCTCGGCACCCCCGCAACCTGCACCGGCGGTCGCACAACCACAACCCGCGGTCCCGCAACCGGCACCTGTGGTCACCCGCCCTGCGGTTTCGCAACCTGAGCCGGAACCCGCCCCGAAACCTAAACCCGCCCCGGAGCCAGCACCTGCCCCGGAACCGGAACCCGCCCCGGAACCGGACCCCGAACCGTCCGCCTACTACAGCAACTGCGCGGAGGCTCGCGCTGCCGGCGCAGCGCCGCTGTACGCGGGCGAGCCTGGTTACCGGTCGGGTCTCGACCGCGATGGCGACGGTGTCGCCTGCGAGTAGAGCTGCCCGGTAAGGCACCGCACACCACGACGGCCCGGACGGAGTTTTCGATCACTCCGGTCGGGCCGTCATGGCATGCCGTGATAGCGAGGTCAGCCGTAGGCTGACGAGAGCGTCGGGTAGTAGTCGTCCCAGTTGGGCATGGGAGCACTGGTCAATGACGCGGCGAGACGGTCGAGGTACCAGTGCCAGCCAGGACCGACGTCGGCCAGGTTCATCTCGGACGGCACGATTTGCTCGAAGAGCAGGACCGTCGTGTCCGCCTCCGGCGACAGGGTCAGCGCGATTCGCCAGGAGGCGGTCTCGTTCTCCGGGATTTCCACCACGAGCCGGCGCGGTGGCTCGCACTCGACGATGTGCACCGTCGACGGTCCGCCTCCGGTGTCCTCCTCGGCGTTCATCGTCAGCGCCACGGTGCCCCCGACCACACCCACCCCCTGGTAGGAACCGAACCACCGGGCGAGGCGCTCGGAGTCGGTCACCGCGGACCACACGTCCTCGATCGGGCAGGGGTACCGGCGATGGAACACCAGCGTCCGCCCGCCGTCGGCGTCGTTCCGGACCTCGCCCGGGGGGCTGGTCACGTCCGTCATCACGTTCTCCTGTCGACGAGACCCGCAGACTGTACCGATCCCCGCCGGTGACCCGGACTACCAGCCCCAGCTGCCGGGCACGCCCTTGAACGGGCCGACGACGTCGGCGGTGATCCAGCCGCCGTAGAACTCGCCCGGTTGCGGGGTCACCGTTTCCCCGTCCAAGCTCACCTCGTCGAACCGCCCGGCGTACACCGCCGCGCGGTCGGTGAGCTGGGGATACCGCAGGTCCGGCTGGGGATACCACCACCCGACATCGCGCAGCGGCCCGACGCCCGGCACGTCCAGGTCGATGTACCGGGCCTCGCCCTTCCACTCGCACACCGTCACCCGTGACGACGCCAGCAACGGCACCCGGAACTCCGCGCGCGGCAGGTAGTAGCTCGGCGGGTGGGAGGTCTCCAGCACCCGCACCACCTCGTCGGTGTCGAGCACGAGCACCCCACCGTGCACGATCCGCACCCGGCGGCGCACCCGCTCGGCCCTCGGCGGCCGTGGGTAATCCCACACCGACTCCTGCTCCGGACCTGCTGGCCTGCGCTCCACCGGCTCGCCCTCTTTCTGAGCTGCTGTTTCAGTGTCGAAGTGTTACACGCCATCCCTGGGACACTGCGGGTCGATCGCGAGAATCCGCCAGGCAGCGCTTACCACCGCACAGGTATCGGGCGGCGTCCGGTGCACCGTGAAGCAGGGGCGAGTGATCGTTGTTTGGGGAGAATGAGCCGCGTCAGCTGCGGTTGCTTCTCCCCAAACAGCGATCACCAGCGGTCCGGTGCGTACCAGGAGTTGACCTGGTGTTGGCCGCTGATGTCAGTGTGCGCTCACCTTGATCGATGACCTCATCGGTGCCGTTGACGGTGAGGTGTGCCCACCGTGACGACGCACTCGGTCGGTGACCTGTTGATGCGGAGCGCCTTGTCGTGGCCACCGCCGAGGACTGCTAACCCAGCGGTGATGCCAGCCTGGCGCAGCTGTCGGTATACGGAGGCCTGCTGACCAGAGGTCGTCCGCCATCGCGACTGCGGGCCTTGCCGAGCACCTTGACGTCCGGCCCGGCACGCGCAGCCGTTAGCGCGGGATCGACGACGGTCTGTAGACACGACGCCCCACCACGGATGAACCGCTCCACGCTCTGCACTGTCGATCACCGGTCGCCCCACGGCCGGTGCTGGTCGCTACTCGTGCAGGGTCCAGGCGGGCAGCCGGTGCCAGCGCCCTGCGCAGGCAGAGGATCGGGCGAAATCGCAGATCGAACTCCTCTGGCCCGCCGCACGAACTCACGCCGCCGAGCCAGGCGTAACCCGAACCCTGGGCTCAGAGTTTGGCGCGGACCTGATCTGCGTCGGGGTGGCCGAGTTCGTCGAGGATGTCCAGCGCGTGCTGCCATGCGGTGCGCGCGGAGTCGTGGTCACCAGTGGCGTGGTGGGTGTCACCGAGGCGGGTAATCGTGGCGGCTTCGCTGTAG
>JBOHHD010000288.1:0-5064 GCA_050700515.1 Pseudonocardiaceae bacterium | reverse complement strand
GGCGACGTATGGTCAGGACCGGGACCAGCCGTTGTGGTTGGGGTCGGTGAAATCCAACATCGGCCACACCCAGGGCGCCGCCGGGGTAGCGGGTGTCATCAAAATGGTGATGGCCATGCACCACGGCGTACAACCCAAGACCCTGCATGAGGACGTCCCGACCCCGGAGGTGGATTGGTCCGCGGGAGCGGTGCAGTTGCTGACCGAGGCACGCGAATGGTCACTGCCCCGACGGACCGGGGTGTCGGCTTTCGGGGTGAGCGGGACGAATGCTCATGTGGTGCTGGAGCATGTTCCGGATTTCGTTGCATCGAGCGAGCCCTCCGAAGTCGGTGCAGTTCCCTGCATGATTTCGGCGGCGAGCGCGGAAGCATTACGGGCGCAGGCCGGCCGCCTGGCGGAGTTCGTGGACTCTCATCCGCAGGTGAGGGTGGTCGATATCGCGCATTCTCTGGTGAGCAGCCGGGCATTGTTGGAGCACCGTGCCGTGGTGGTGGCCGAGGATCGGGATGAGCTGCTAGCGGGGTTGGGGTCCTGCGATGGGGGTGTGGCCGAGGTGGTGGGCCGAGTCGTGTTCGTCTTCCCCGGACAGGGCGCGCAGTGGGTGGGAATGGGACGGGCGCTGGGGGAGACCTGCCCGACATTTCGGGACTCGATGACCGAATGTGCCCGGCTGCTGGGCTGGTCATTATGGGACGCCTTGGCCGATGAGGCCGCGTTGAGCCGGGTGGATGTGGTGCAGTCGGTGTCGTTCGCGGTGATGGTGTCCCTGGCCGCGGTCTGGCGTTCCCTCGGGGTGACACCGGATGCCGTGGTCGGGCACTCCCAGGGCGAGATCGCCGCGGCGCACGTCGCGGGGATGCTGTCATTGGAAGACGCACTGCGGGTAGTGGCCCTGCGCTCGGAAGTGATCGCTCGCGAGCTCACCGGACACGGGGCCATGCTGTCGGTATCCGCGCCAGTGGACGAAGTCCTTGATCTGCTGGCCGGGTTCGAGGGCCGGGTGGGAATCGCGGCGGTGAACGGCCCGGCATCGGTGGTGGTCTCCGGGGAACCCGAGGCATTGGCGGAGGTGGCGGCCAGGTCCGCGACCCGGGGAGTACGGACGCGAAGGATCCCGGTGGACTACGCCTCCCACTCGGCACAGGTGCAGACCGTGCAAACCCCATTGCTGGCCGCCCTGGCAGATATCTGTCCGACGTCGGGAACAGTGCCGCTGTACTCCACCGTGGACAACACGTGGTTGGAGGGCACGGTGATGGATGCGGAGTACTGGTATCGGAACCTGCGCCAACCGGTACAGTTCGAATCCGCGGTACGGGAACTGCTGATGCAGGGTTATCGAGCATTCGTGGAAGTCAGCCCACACCCCGTCCTGACCACCAGCATCGGAGATATCGCCGAAGACGCCGGCCCCACAGTGATCACCGGAACACTACGCCGCGACGATGGCGGATGGGACAGGATCCTCACCTCGGCAGCCGAACTCCATATCCGAGGAATACCCGTCAACTGGGAACCGGTGTTCTCCGGGATCGACGTCCGGCGAGTGGATCTACCGACATACCCCTTCCAACGCCAACGGTATTGGCTGGAGTTCTCACCTCCGGCGGGGAATATGACCGCGGCGGGATTGATCGCGGTGAATCATCCGCTGCTGGGTGCGGTCGTGGGCCTGGCCGGTGCGGAAGAGGTGGTGTTCACCGGCAGTGTGTCGGTGTCGACCCATCCGTGGCTGGCCGACCACCAGGTATCGGGTGTGATCGTCTTTCCAGGTACCGGGTGGGTCGAGTTGGCGATCCGCGCCGGTGATGAGGTCGCCCGCCCGGTGGTCGAGGAATTGGTGATCCAGACACCGCTGGTGCTGCCTGATCGTGGTGCGATTCAGGTACAGCTGCGGGTCGGTGCCGGGGGAGTGCTCAGCGGATACTCGCGGCCGGAAGGGGAAGGACCGTGGACTCTTCACGTGTCAGGCACAGTCTCTGCGGACGCACCGGCGGTGAAGGAAGAGGAGCTCGGACAATGGCCGCCTCGGGATGCGGTGTCGGTGGGGCTTGACCATTTCTATGAGTGTCAGGCAGCGGCGGGATACGAGTATGGGCCAACCTTCCAGGGCCTGCGGAAGGTATGGACGCGGGGCGAGGAAATCTTTGCCGAGGTAGCACTTCCTGAAGGTAACCATGATGCTGGATTCGGGCTTCACCCCGCACTCCTCGACGCCGCTTTGCACGCGTCCACCTTCTGCCCGGGGCAGCAGTCCCAGGCAGGTGAGACCTTGTTGCCGTTCGTCTGGACAGGGGTGTCGTTGCATGCCTCGGGCGCTGTCACGTTGCGGGTAAGGGCCGTTCCGGTCGGACCTGACGGGGTGTCGTTGCGGGTAGCGGATCACAGCGGCCAACTGGTCGCCGCCGTCGACTCGTTGCGGCTCAGGCCGATGGCCATCGGCCAGTGGGGTACGGCGCGGCGTGCTCGGCGGGAGTCACTGTTCCGTATCGAGTGGACCGAGCGCACGATCTCGAAGGATTCGTTCGTCGATGACCTCGTGGTGCTCGACGTCGCCGAGGATCACGGCGATGTTCGTGCTGCCACCTGCCGGGTACTGGCCGCGTTGCAGGCGCAGTCCGAGTCGACTCGGTTGGCGGTGATCACCCACGGTGCCGTGGAGTCCGACCCGATCGATCTGGCCGGTGCCGCGGTGTGGGGGCTGGTGCGGTCGGCGCAGTCGGAGAATCCGGACCGGTTCTTCCTCGTCGACGTCGACGACGATCCCGCCGCACGGGAACTGGTGCCGGCCGTGGCCGCTTCCGGTGAACCGCAGGCAATGGTACGGGCCGGTGTGGTACTGGTGCCCCGCCTTGTGCACGCTGTCGTCGACGACCCTGGCGACACCCGTGCCTGGCGGTGGGAAACCACCGGCAGCGGCACGGTGACCGACCTCGCCGTGGTGGCGTGCCCTGAGGTGCTGGCTCCGTTGCCGCCGGGGCATATCCGGGTCGCGGTCCGGGCGGCCGGGATGAACTTCCGCGACGTGATGGTCACCCTGAACCTGGTGCCCGGACAGACCGGACTGGGCGGTGAAGCCGCCGGAGTGGTGCTGGAAGTCGGACCCGAGGTGACGGGACTGACCGTTGGTGATCAGGTGCTGGGCACCTTCGACAGGTCCTTCGGCGCGTTCGGTCCGCTGGCCGTCACCGACCGTCGTCTGGTGGTCAAGATGCCGGCCGGCTGGTCGTTCGAGCAGGCCGCGTCGGTTCCGGTCGCGTTCCTCACCGCCTACTACGGGTTGCGCGACCTGGCCGGAGTCGCCGCGGGAGAGCGCGTGCTGATCCATGCCGCTGCGGGCGGCGTCGGGATGGCCGCCGTGCAGTTGGCCCGTCATTTCGGCTTGGAGGTGTTCGGCACAGCGAGCCCCGACAAATGGGACACCCTGCGGGCACTGGGTTTGGACGACGAGCACATCAGCTCCTCGCGCACGCTGGAGTTCGAGCAGCGGTTCCTCGCCACCACCGGCGGGCGCGGCGTTGACGTGGTGCTGAACTCGCTCACCGGTGACTTCGTGGCCGCGTCATGGGGATTGCTCTCCCCGGGAGGCCGGTTCCTGGAGTTGGGTAAGACCGATGTCCGGATGGCCGGGGAGGTCCCCGGCGTCGACTACCGCATCTACGACCTGCGGGAAGCCGGCCCCGACCGCATCCAGGAGATGCTGATCGAGCTGGTGGGGCTCTTCGAGCGGGGGAATCTGACCCCGCTGCCGGTGACCGCGTGGGACATCCGGCGGGCGCCGGAGGCCTTCCGTCACCTCAGCCAGGCACGTCACGTCGGCAAGGTCGTCTTGACCGTGCCGAAGAACATCGATCCCGAAGGTACTGTCCTGATCAACGGAGCCGGCACCCTCGGTGGCCTGGTCGCGCGATACCTGGTGGCCGAACATGGCGTACGGCACCTCATTCTCACCAGCCGTCGCGGTCCGCGTGCCCCGGAAACGGCCGAGTTGGCCGCGGAGCTGGCCGCGTCGGGGGCGCAGGTCAGATTCGTCGCCTGCGACGCAGCCGATCGCGAGGAGCTCGCGTCGGTATTGGCCACCGTGCCTTCGGCGCACCCACTCACCGCCGTCGTGCACACCGCGGGTGTCCTGGACGACGGCGTGATCTCCGCGCTGACTCCGGAGCGCATGGAGGCGGTCTTCCGCCCCAAGATTGATGGTGCGTGGAATCTGCATGAGCTGACGCGGGACCTCGACCTCGCCGCGTTCGTGTTGTTCTCCTCGGCCTCCGGGATCCTCGGCAATCCAGGACAGGGCAACTACGCTGCCGCGAACGCGTTCCTGGACGCGCTGGCTCAGCATCGACATGCACAAGGGCTGCCCGCAGTCTCTCTGGCCTGGGGGTTGTGGGCGCCGCCAAGCGGTATGACCGCGCACCTGGGACAGGCCGACCTGCAGCGCACCAGGCGTGACGGAATGACCGCGTTGACCGCGCAGGAGGGCATGGACCTGTTCGACGCGGGTCTGAGGAGCGTCCATCCCGTTCTGGTGCCCGCAAAGCTGGATATTCCGGCAACCTCCGAGGCAGCTCCAGTGATGTTGCGCGGTCTCGCCGGTCGGGGCCGGCGAGCTGCGGTGAACGCGGCGTCACCGCAGGCTGGACTCGCACCGCGCCTGACCGGACTGTCACCAGCTGAACAGGACAGTCTCCTGCTGGATGTGGTGCGTGCGCATGCGGCGACGGTCCTGGGACACGCCGCCGCGGACCTCGTCGAGGCGCGGCGGTCGTTCAAGGATGCCGGATTCGATTCCTTGACCTCGGTCGAGCTGAGGAACAGGTTGAACGCCGACACCGGCCTCAAGTTGTCCGCCACGGTCGTCTTCGACCATCCGACCCCGGCATCCCTCGCCCGCCACCTGCGTGCGGAACTGACCGGCGAACCTGCTGTCGCCATGACCCCCGTGACCGTCACCTCCGAACCTGATGAGCCGGTGGCGATTGTGGGGATGGGGTGTCGTTTTCCGGGTGGGGTGGGTGGTCCGGAGGATTTGTGGGGGTTGGTGGTTGGTGGGGTGGATGC
>JBOHHD010000287.1:0-4495 GCA_050700515.1 Pseudonocardiaceae bacterium | reverse complement strand
GACCCGGCCCGCGCACCGGACCGACTGTCGGCGCGCTGGCTGCTCGCGGTCGCGGCTCGGCTGGTACGCGATGTCGGTACGTTGATCACCGGTGCGGCGCAGGCGCGCAAGCCGGTCGCCACGTTCGCGATGGACGGCGAGGTGCGGTTCGCCTCGGCGGTCGATCGGGGCGCCTTCGCCGAGGAACTGACCAGCGCCGTCACCGCGCTGGTCAGCAAATATCACGACGAGAAAGCCACCGGCGGACGGGTACACCGCGTGGTCATCGCCGTCCATCCCCGTGTCACACCACAGCCCCCGGTCACACCACAGCCCCTGATCACACCACAGCCGAAGGAGTCCTGAGATGTCCCGGAAGTTCGAGCTGAACAAGAAGATCGAGCTCGACGCGAGCCCCGAGCAGGTGTGGGAGGCCATCGCCACCGGACCCGGCATCTCCGCGTGGTTCATGGGACCGCACGAGATCGAACCGGGGGTGGGCGGCACGATCAAACTCACCATCGGCGAGTTCTCCGAGCAGGGCACGATCACCGCCTGGGACCCGCCGAAACGGCTGGTGTACCGGGGCGACACGGGCGCGGACGGATCGTTCCACGCGATGGAGTACCTCATCGAGGGCCGCGACGGCGCCAGCACCGTGCTGCGCTTCGTGCACAGCGGCTTTCTCAGCGATGACTGGGATGCCGAGTACGAGGACATGACGAGCCAAGGCTGGGACAAGTACCTGCACACCCTCGCCCAGTACCTGACCTATTTCCCCGGCCGGCCCGGCACCTTCGTCTATGCCGAGGGACCCCCGGCAGCCGAGGAACAGGACAGCTGGACGGTGCTCACCGAGGCGCTCGGGCTGACCGGTCCGGTCGGCAACGGGGACCGGGTGCGACTCACCCCGGACGGATTGGCACCGATCGAGGGCGTGGCGGACTACGTCATCCCAGGCTACCGGGAGTTCCTGGGTGTCCGCGGCAGCGACGGGTTGTACCGATTTCAAGGTGACACCCACCAGATCAGTGTGGGACACCATCTCTTCACCGAGGAGATGAGCGGCGAGGAGGCCACAAAGGTCTGGCAGGAGTGGCTCAACAGAACATTCGCCGGTTAACGGAAGCCGCGCGCCGCTGCCCACCGCTCAAAGGCTTGCTACGACCGCCTCCACCACCGGTTGCCAAGAGAAAATCGGTGCCGGTTTGTCGTTACCGTCCGTCCCGGTATCCCGCTCTTTCGTTCGCACCCGGATAACCTCGTTCGGCAGCACGTTCACACCCCACGCGGCAAGCTTTTTCAGGTTTCTGTCAAATTCGGGATGCGCGGTCAGGCTCGGCTTGGCATAGGGCACCACAATAATAGGTATCCTGAGTCCAATTGCTTCGTTGAGTATACCCAGCGCGAACGTATCACTGATGCCGGTCGCCCACTTGTTGATGGTGTTGAATGTGGCGGGCACCGCGGCGATGGCGTCCGCCCGCGGCAGCGAGTCGGTATCCTCGGGCAACCGATGATCATGCCGGACGGGGTAGCCGGTCTGCTGGGCGAGCGCAGGACCATCTATCCAGCTCGCCGCACGCGGCGTGGGAATGACGCAGACGCGCCAACCCGCCTGATGAAACAACCCAATAAGCTCGCCAATGTGCTGGACGGGGGGTGCCGCACAGCCGACGATATAAAGCATCGGTCTCGGCTGCGTCTCTCTCATGGAGCTTCTCTCATGGGAGCAATCCGCAGTCACTGAAACGCAGTTTTGCCGCCGGAGACAGGTGACCAAAAATCCGTTTCAGTTCGGTGACGGTAGTGGCCGGGTCGGTGGTATGAATGGTGACCATACCCAGGGCCTGGGCAGGAGGCAGGTAGCGGGCCACGTCATCGACGAATACACACTGCTCACCCGGTAGATTCAGCCGCTGCAGCATCAGGGTGAAGATCTCTTGATCCGGTTTGCGTAACCCGACCTGGTCGGAGATCACCACTGTGTCATAGTGCTCGTCGAGCTGGAAGCGGGCGTAGGGATCAAACGGCGCACTGCCCCAACTGTTGGACAGCACGCCAACCTTGACCCCACGGGACCGCAGCTCAGCCACCGCTGCGGTCATCAGCGGTTCCGGATGCAGGTCGGCAATCATCCGTTCCAACAATCCCTCGGGATCAACACCCAGTGCTGGAGCAAGATGGGCGACGAATTCGGCTTGGCTGATCCGGCCTCGCTCAAGGTCTATCAGAATTCCCTGTGCTCCCTGGTCGAGAGTGAAGATCTTCTCCAGGGCATCCGGGGCGAGGCCGTCGCGCGCACAGTAGGAACGCAGTGCGCCCTCGAAGGGTGTGGTGAGCACACCACCGAAATCGAGGATGAGGCCACGGTACGGGGAATTCGAAGCCGAGGCAGATTCAGCTGGGGCTGCGGGACACCAATCAGACATGCAACTCCTCAATGGTGCGTCGAGGGCTGACCAAGAGTCGAAGTCACGGCCAGCACCTCAGCCCATAGCCGACGGGCGGTCGAAGCCTTGGTTGGCAACGCTGCGGCAGCGAGACGATACACTCGCTGAGCGTGTGCCCAGTGTAAGCAGCGATGCTCAGTGCCATTGCTGCATCATTGCAGCTCGCGTCCACCTGGCCGCCTGCGAGGTACGCTTCGGCGCGGTCGATCAGCGCGGCGCAGCGGTGCCGATGCATCGTAGGAACCAATGCGGCAAGTGCTATGTCCAGCACAGCGATAGCATCGTCGTATCGACCCAACCGCACCAGATTGCCACCCTCATAGGCGGTCGCCTTCGCGACATCGAAGGTCCCCACTCCGGGAAATTCAGGGTCCGGCTCTTGTCCTGCTACCGCCGCACGCGCGACGTCCAGCCGGGTACGTGATCCTCGCTCATCACCCAGGACGGCAAGCTGCTCGGAGGACACCGCCGCCACCCATCCCTGGGTCGTTGGACTTGCCCCATCGTCGATCGACACGTTGACGGCGGCTTCTGCCAAATCTGCCGCGACCGCTGGACTATCACCGCTGAAGCTGGTGAAGAACGCTCGACCGGCCAGTAAGACAGCGGTGAGGTCGGGATCATGATTCTCTCGCGCGGCGTTCTGTGCCAAGGTGAGATACGGCAGCGCATCGGAGTAGCGTGCTAGATCAGCGAAAAGTAGCACCGCCGTCAGAAATGCCGACTCACCCACTGAACGCAGGAGCACCCGGCGCACCGGCGGTGCTTGCCAAGCCGGTTGCAGGCTCAAGACCAGCGACAGGTGAGCATAGCTGGCTTGGAGTAGCGCAGCGGCGGGCATAGCGCGGTATGCCCGCCGATAATGAACAGCTACGGCCCGCAGGTCACACGCCGTCTCTTCGGTGACCACTAGCCTCGCATCGTCACTGACGTCGGTAGAAAGATTGAGATCGGGAAATAGGTGCGAGTGATGCGGCAACGAGTGCTCGATGGACTGCACCCCGATAGGGGTGCGATCAGCGGGAACTGCACCGGGCCCCTGAGCGGTGGCGGCGAGGAAGCGGGTGCGTTGGGCGTCGGAGGCGTTCTCCACCGCTTCGTCCAGTGCGCGGCGCAGCGCCAGGCTCGGCGGGTGGGTGCCGCGCTCGGCGTTGCCGATCGTCCGCTTGGTGAACCCCAGGGCTTTGGCGAACTTGTCCTGAGACAAGCACAGCCCGGTCTCACGAAGCAGGCGGATCCGGGCGGGAGTCCATTCCATCTGTAGAGCGTAGCGCCTACCCCACGGATTGCCACCAACCCGGGATCGCGCTTTCCCCTCGCGAACGAGTTGGCTCCTGGCGAGAACACCAAACCCGAGGGGGAGTTGTGAGTGACACCGCAAGTAATAGCCCAGGGACTGAGGAACCTGTACCTCCGGCCGATAACGTGATTTTCCAGAGCCGCAGGCCGCGGGTCAGCGTCTGCGGTACTCGCTACGGGCATGGCCTGTGCACTATTCTGTGGATCAAGGTTAAAGACAGCGAATGGGTGCTGCTGCCCCACGGAATGCCGAGCCTCGTGATTCACCTGTCCACAGAAGAATTGACCACAATGCTGCACCGCCTCCGAGAAAAGCTGTGACCGGAACCGACAATCACCGCCTGACGGTGGTGCCGGTGAGCCAGTGCCGGGATGGCGGGAGGCACCTGGTGGCCGACTCGGCAACGCCAGAGCAGCTCCCAGGGCCGGTAGGTGTTGTTGCGGCGGGTTACCACCCGGGACCATCTGAGGTGACCCGCTCGGCGTCCCAGTCCAGCCTGGTGTTGGCCATGCTGGGCGCCTTGGCGTACCCGAGGTGCTGGAGATCGGACCCGGAACCGGTGACAACGTTGCGCTGCGGGCACCCCGACTGTCACTCCCACCCCGCAGCAACTGTGGCTCGACGCGCCAAGCGCGCCGGTCGAGGACCGCAGACAGGGTAACGCGCGCTGGACAAAATCTCCTTTTATGTACAGAATAATTTTTGCGATGAGAGACGTCCTGTACCTGGAGCGGCTTGAGCAGGCCGAGACCCTGCTCAAGCC
>JBOHHD010000286.1:0-4113 GCA_050700515.1 Pseudonocardiaceae bacterium | reverse complement strand
GTCCCGCACTGACCGGCAACCGTAAGTCGGTCGCGTCAGGGCGACGGTGGTCGGTTTCTTCGCACTCACCCGCCGCCACTGCTCTCCGACGTCGGGGCGGTACTCGATCCACCTGTCCAGGCGGTGGGTGCTGGGCGGCGGATTGCAGGTCACGATGACCACATCGGTGACCATCCCGTCTACGACACGGATACCGCGGGTGTCGATCTGGCATGCCTTCGCGGACGGCTCGTATCCACCGTCTCCGGCCTGTGCCGCGAGGACCAGGATCACACCGACCAGAGATTTGCCGACCACACCGCCCCCTTACCCTCCGTGAGACCACGCTACCCATCGTGGCAACCCCCCAGTTTGGGTGCGACACACCCAGTGCCCTCCATCACCTGGACGTGGCGAAGTCCGGCTAGTGCTATAGGGCTAAAGCCCTGGTTGCAGTGGTGTCTGGGGCAGGCTGGGGATGGTACCGACACAGGTCGACGAGTCGTTGCAGGTGCAAATGTCCTTGTAGTACTAGACCTATAACCCTGACGAACCCGCTACCCCCTTTCCACGGTGGGCCGCTCCAACTGGATCACCCACGGCGTCGGCAAGTAGGTCCCAAGCGTCGCGCCGTTGTCGAACTCGATCAGATACCCGTGATCGCCTTCACCGCCGGGCCGTCAGCCACCTCCCGACGACGCGGGAGCTACCGAGTCCTCACCTGGGGGGATTAACTCGAAATCCGGCCACGGCAGTGGTGCGTGCACCGTCCGGTCCGGGAACTTGACCGCGTGGACCAGCTCACCACTGCGCACCCACGCGGCCACCACGCGCCCCCTGGTCCCGGCCGGCGCATCCCGGTCTGTCATTGCCTTGGCGGTCCATCCGGTGTAATTCTTACCGTCGCCAACCGCGAGCAGGTTGGCACCCCGCCGGGTGCGCAGCCACAACCACCACCGCTCCCACCGGGACCGCGCTGGGGGCGGCGCCACGACGTAGTAAGACCGGGTCGGCATCGCTTACCCCTCGCAATCCTCGGTGTTGATCCGAGTATGCCCCAGGTCGGCGTCCGCGATGTCGAACTCGATGCCACGCGGATGGTCGGGCAACGCGGGACCCCTGCCTGTCGCCCGCCAGGCCGCCCGATAGTAGCCCTCCTTGCATGGCAGCGTCACCCGCACGGCCACCCCCTCGACATCGGGGATCAACGAGCTGCCCTCGGGGAACCGGGGCATGGTCCACCCGCCCCAGGCCCCGCTGCGGTACTCCAGCCAGGCATCGAGCCGATGTTGGGTCGGTGGCACGTCGCACCGGGCGGTCACGACGTCGGCGATCACCGCGCCGTCGCGTTCGACCTCGATACCGCGGGTGTCGACATCGCAGACCCGCGAGCGGACGACTCCATCACCCTGGGGTGCGCACCCTCCGTCCCCGGCTTGCGCTGCGAGGACCACCGCCACCATGAGCACGGACTTGACCACACCGCCCCCTCACCCTTGGTGAGACCACCTTACCCACCGTGCTTACCCACCGTGGCAACCCGCCGGTTTGGGTGCGACACACCCAGTGCCCTCCATCACCTGGACGTGGCGGCGTCCGGTTGGTACTACAGGGTTAAAGCCCTGGTTGCAGTGGTGTCCGGGGCAGGCTGGTGACGGTATCGACGCAGGTCGACGAGTCGTTGCAGGTGCAAATGTCCCTGTAGTACTAGACCAGGCATAGGTGTATGAGGTTGTGGTCCATGACCAGGCACAGGCCACCGTGGATGTCCTGCCGGATGATGTCGCCTCCGGCTACGTCAAAGTGCTAGAGCTGCTTCTTCAGTCAGGTTGCGCGGAGGGCACGGGCGGCGGCGTCGAATCGGTCGCAGAACTCGGCCGCGCGGGCCGTGGTGGCGGCGTCGCGGACCGGTTGCAGGCGTCGGAGCACGCGGCTTGAGGTCAGCGTGGTGCCCAGCTCGGGTAGGAGCAGCAGGCCGTGTTCGATCGCCTGGTTGAGGTCTCCGGTCTGCACTAGGACACCCGCCAGGTTGGCTCGGTTGTTGGCCTGGTCACGGGGGGCTTTAGCGTTGTCGTCTAGAACGGCCTGCCGGAGGCGGATGGCCTGGGCGGTCGCCCCGAGTTCTGTCTTGCCGATCGCCTCGAACTCGGTGATCTCCGAGTCGCTGACGGTTCTCGTCCAGTGCGGGTCGGCCTCGTGTGGGCTACGGTCCAGTTCCCGGCGGGCGGTCGTGATGGCTGAGCGGAACGCCACCTCCTCGCCCAGTTGGGCGTGCGCGACGGCTTGACGCAGTGAGACGAAGGTGTGCAACGCCGGGGAGGGCTCGTGCCGGGCGGCGTCGGCGGCGCGGTCGGCGAATTGCAGGGCCTGCCGGGCCAGACCCCGGCCCCCGGTGTGGCGGGCCTGATACGAGCACTGCTGGGCCATGTTGGCGTAGAGCTGGACGCGCTGGGTGCTGTCTCCGGCGCTGTCGGCCAGCAACGCGGCCTCCCCATACAGCTGGCGGGCCAGCGGCTGCTCGTCGACATCATGGGCGAACCAGGCGCTCTCGATGCCCAGATCCGCCGCCACGAGCAACAGCTCCCGGCCGATCCTCGCCGAGTACTCGCTCTCGTCCAGCATCCGGCGGGCGTGCGCGAAATACCGCAACACCTGCGGAAGCACGGTCCCGCCACCCGCCGTGTCGTCCAGGTTGCGCAACCGGAGCAGAGCCGCCTGCAGATAACGCACATGCGCCTGACCCACCCGCTCGGGCACCGGCAGGAACGCCGCCGCAGCCAGCCCGGCGGCCAGGAAACTCAACTCACGGCGACCTATATGTTCACGGTATCGACTCCCTGGAGCACGACGACGTTATCACTCTCCAGGATGGCATCCGGATGGCCCAGGATCAGCGGCGCGAGCGCCACCCGGGGCATACCGGGCCAGGGCTTCGCGCATCGGGCCCGAGTCCCACAGCCAGGTCGGCACGATCCCCGCCGAGTCCCGCGCCGCCCGCGCGCACAACGCGCACAGCGGATCGGTGTTGTACCGCGACAACACGGTCACCCGGCAAGCCGGGCAGACCCGCTCATTGGCACGCAACTGTCCCATCCCCATCCTTACGAGGCGGAAGCTGCTCTATGTTCTGGCTAGTCGGCGGTGCGACCAGATGGAACCAGCCGATCACTTGCCCCTTGCAGACTTCAACGACCGAGTTGCCGTGCGGTGCACGGGCGATGATGTTCAGGGTGGCGATCCCATAGGTGTGGCCGTCGAGTTCGCGGCTTCGTCCAGGAACGAAGTATTCCATGCCGGCCATCACATCGAGTTGATCCGACGCGATCGTCGGGTCGTCCACAAGCTGCCGGTTCGGGACGGGGCCTTGATAGAGCAGATGACCCTTAGGAAAGTAGACTAAGATCCCTGTGCTGATCTTGACGTATTCGGAACCGGCGATCCAGCTCGTCACGAAGCCAGACTCGGTACCGTGCCAAGGGTCGCCACCAACCCGGACGCGGCCGTAGGCACTGCTTCCGGGCTGGAAGTCTCGCCATTTCAGCCCTGGCTCCTCGCGTTGGATAGTGATCTGGCCCGGTGCGCGCACGACATGGCCGAATCGAGAGAGCAAACGCACCGGTCCACAGTCGGCTGGGCGGACCTCGCGGCCCGAAACGGTGTACGCACGCTGTAGTTCCGTCCCCCGCGGCCTGCCAGAGTCAGCAGGGCGATGCCCGTAGGACAGCTTCAAAGGCTCGGGTGGGTAGGCACCGGCATCCTTCGACTTGATGTTGTCGAACGCCCAGTACATGTCAGGACCCGCTCACCGCTGCGCGAAGCCGCGGGCCGAAGCTGGACCACCCGCCTGTGACGTGCCATGTCTCGGAGTCGGGCACGATCACCCGCACTACCGAGATCCCGGGCCAGCCGGGGAACTCCACATAGGCCACGTCCGGGAGCCCCGCGTCCGCACAGCGGTTCACCAGGCTGTCGAGTCCGGGCTCGACGTTGCGCTCCTGATAGGCGATTGGCTGCGTGCCTGGCGTCGCCAGCCAGTGGCGTTCGGGAACGTGGTCCAGGCGCTGCTTCTCCGGCTCGTGCCGGTCTTCCCGCGCGCCCTGGAGGTCGGTGGCGCGAGTCTGCGCTAACTCCAGT
>JBOHHD010000285.1:0-7131 GCA_050700515.1 Pseudonocardiaceae bacterium | reverse complement strand
CCTGTGGTCACCGCCTGGTCACTCTCCGCTGAACTCGGTGAGCAGAGCCTTGCGCTGGCGCTCGCCGAGCCCTCGTAGCCGCCGGCTCGGGGCGATCTCCAACCGCGTCATGATCTGCTGGGCGCGGACCTTCCCCACGCCCGGAAGGGCCTCCAACAGGGCAGAGACCTTCATCTTGCCCAAGATATCGTCGCTCTCGGCGTTGGTGAGGACCTCTTTGAGGTTGGTCCCGCCACGCTTGAGGCGCTCCTTGAGCTCTGCCCGGGCACGGCGGGCGGCGGCTGCCTTCTCCAACGCAGCGGCCCGCTGCTCCTCGGTCAGCTTGGGAAGGGCCACGGTCTCCTCCGTCGATTTCTGTTTCATAGGGATTGGTCTTCGATGGTGCGGCGACCGTATCTCCCGGACGTCACGCCTTTCAACGCGGGGTACTCCCATCGACCTGCCACGACGCGGTGAGGAGCAGGTCTGCGGCCTCGTCGGCCACCCGCCGGGCGGCGCTGCGGAGGGCGGCCGGCTCGGGACCGTGCCGCAGCAGAGCCCGGGAGGTGGTCGGCAGTACGTGGCGCGCGGCGCCGAACCACCGACGCAGATCAGCCAAGGTGGCGCCCTGTGCACCGACCCCGGGGATCAGGATCGGGCCGCCCAGCGCCCCGATCCGCAGGACCTGGGCCGCAGCGGTAGCCCCGATCACCACACCGAGGTGACCAGGCCCAGAGCTGGGATTTTGACCGGCAAAAGGGCGATCCGAGTTGCGGGCGGCTACCTCGTCGACCACATGCTGGGCGACCGTGCGGCCGGTCGCGGTGCGCGCATCCTGCACGTCGGTGCCCCCCGGATTGGAGGTCAGCGCCAGGACGAAAACGCCACGCCCGGTGCGGGCCGCCAGGTCGAAGGCCGGCTCCAGGGCACCGACCCCCAGGTAGGGCGACACCGTGATGGCGTCGACGGCCAAAGGCGCGCCTTCGCTGAGATAAGCGTCGGCGTAGCCGGCCATGGTGGAGCCGATGTCGGCGCGCTTGACGTCGAGCAGCACCAGGGCGCCTGCTTCCCGGGCCGCTGTCAACGTCCGCTCCAGCACCGCGATCCCCCGGGCACCGTGCCGTTCGAAGAACGCGGATTGGGGCTTGAGCACCGCCATCTCGGGAGCGAGCGCGTGCACCGCGCCCAGCGCGAACCGCTCCAGCCCGGAGACGTCATCGGACAGCCCCCAGTCACTGAGCAGCTCCGGATGGGGATCGATGCCCGCGCACAACGGCCCCCGGGTGGCCACGGCGGCCACCAGACGGGCACCGAAGGAGTTCCATCCGGGGGGCTGAGCGGGATTGTCGGGCACCGGAGAGCCCCGCTCAGTCCGAAGTACTGGGTGTGGGCGAAGCACCGCGCATCACGGCGTGCAGGGCTTGCAAGGGACAGACCGTCATCTCGTCCCTGATCAGGGCCTCGATGCCCTGAACCGCGGCCGTGGCCCCCTGCACGGTGGTGACGCACGGCACGGAACGCGACACCGCGGCGGTGCGGATCTCGTAACCGTCCACTCGGGGTCCGGGATTGCCATAAGGAGTATTGATGATCATATCGATCTGCCCGTCGTTGATCAGATCGACGATATTGTCCTGGCCGGACTCCGGACCCTCGAAGTGCTTGCGCACCACCGTGCAGGGAATGCCGTTGCGGCGCAGGGTGTTGGCCGTACCCCGAGTGGCGAGCACCTCGAAACCGAGATCGGCCAGCCGCTTGACCGGGAACACCAGCGCCCGCTTGTCCCGGTTGGCCACCGAGACGAATACCCGCCCCGACGTCGGCAGCGAGCCGTATGCCGCGGCCTGGGACTTGGCGAAGGCCTGTCCGAAGGCGATGTCGATGCCCATCACCTCACCGGTGGACTTCATCTCCGGACCGAGCAGGGAGTCCACGCCGCGACCATCCGGGGTGCGGAACCGGTGAAAGGGCAGCACAGCCTCCTTGACGGCCACCGGTGCATCGGCGGGCAGGTCCCCACCGTCTCCCCGGGCCGGCAGCAGTCCCTCGGTCCGCAACTCGGCGATGGTGGCGCCGAGCATGATCCGGGCGGCGGCCTTGGCCAGCGGCACCGCCGTGGCCTTGGACACGAAGGGCACCGTCCGGCTCGCCCGGGGGTTGGCCTCCAGGACGTAGAGCACATCGTCCTTGAGCGCATACTGCACATTGAGCAGGCCGCGGACGCCGATCCCCCGAGCGATCGCCTCGGTGGAGGCACGCACGGTGGCCAGGTCTGACTCCCCGAGCGCGATGGGGGGCAACGCGCACGCGGAGTCACCGGAGTGCACTCCGGCTTCCTCGATGTGCTCCATGATCCCGCCGATGTACATCCCTTGCGGACCGGGCGTGCCGTCACAGAGCGCGTCCACGTCGATCTCGATGGCATCGTCGAGGAAGCGGTCCACCAGCACGGGGTGTTCCGGGGTGATCTCGGTGGCCCGGGTGATGTAGCCGGCGAGGGTCTCGTCGTCGTAGACGATCTCCATGCCCCGCCCGCCGAGCACGTAGGAGGGGCGGACCAGTACCGGGTAGCCGATCTCGTCGGCGATCTTGCGGGCCTCCGCGAAGGAGGTGGCGGTGCCGTAGGCCGGCGCGGGCAGCCCGGCCCGCTCCAACACCGCGCCGAAGGAACCCCGGTCCTCGGCGAGATGAATGGCCCGCGGAGACGTCCCGACCACCGGGACACCCGCGTCAGCCAGCGGCTGCGCCAGGCCCAGCGGGGTCTGCCCACCGAGCTGCACGATCATCCCCGCTACCGTGCCCGATCTCCGTTCGGCGTCGACCACCTCCATGACGTCCTCGAAGGTCAGCGGTTCGAAGTAGAGCCGATCGGAGGTGTCGTAATCGGTGGAGACGGTCTCCGGATTGCAGTTGAGCATCACGGTCTCGTACCCCGCGGCCCGCAGGGCGAGGGCGGCATGCACGCAGGAGTAGTCGAACTCGATGCCCTGCCCGATCCGGTTCGGCCCCGAGCCCAGGATGAGCACCTTGGACCGCTCCTGCTGCGGGACCACTTCGGACTCCGTATCGGGGTCGCTCTCGTAGGCGGAGTAATGGTACGGAGTGCGGGCGGCGAACTCGGCGGCGCAGGTGTCCACCGTCTTGAAGACCGGCCGCACCCCCAGCCGGTGGCGCAGTGCCCGGACCTCGGCTTCGGTCAGCTCACCGCGCACCGCGGCGAGCTGCCGGTCGGAGAGGCCGGCGCGCTTGGCTCGGCGCAGCAATACCGCGTCCAGCTCAGGTGCCGCCACGAGTTGGGCCCGTAGCTCCACCAGGAACAGGATCTGATCGACGAACCACGGGTCCATTCCGGACGCCTCGGTCACCTGCGGCACTGTGGCGCCCAGCCGCAAGGCCCGTTCGACCGTGTAGAGCCGCCCGTCGTGGGGCACCCGCAGCGCCTCCAGCTCGGAACGCACCGAGGCCCCCGAAGGGTCGTTCGTGGTCCAGAACCCCGCTGCCGAGGTCTCCATCGAGCGCAGTGCCTTGCCCAGCGCCTCCGGAAACGAGCGACCCAGCGCCATCGCCTCACCGACCGACTTCATGCTGGTGGTGAGCGTGCGGTCCGCCCCGGGGAACTTCTCGAACGCGAACCGGGGCACCTTCACCACCACGTAGTCGAGGGTGGGCTCGAAGCTGGCCGGGGTCTCCCCCGTGATGTCATTGGTGATCTCGTCGAGGGTGTATCCGATCGCGAGCTTCGCGGCGATCTTGGCGATGGGGAACCCGGTGGCCTTGGACGCCAGCGCGCTCGATCGCGACACCCGGGGATTCATCTCGATCACCACCAGCCGGCCGTCCTGGGGACACACCGCGAACTGGATGTTGCAGCCGCCGGTGTCCACGCCGACCTTGCGCAGCACCGCGATCCCGACATCGCGCATGTGCTGGTACTCGCGGTCGGTCAGGGTCAGCGCCGGGGCGACGGTCACCGAATCCCCGGTGTGCACGCCCATCGGGTCGATGTTCTCGATTGAACACACCACCACCACGTTGTCCCGGTGGTCCCGCATCAGTTCGAGCTCGTACTCCTTCCACCCCAGCACACTCTGCTCGATGAGCACCTCGTGTACCGGGCTCTCGGCCAGTCCCGTCGACGTCAGCCGATCAAGGTCGGTCAGCGTGTACGCCATCCCCGAGCCGAGCCCACCCATGGTGAACGACGGCCGGATCACCACCGGCAGGCCGAGCTCCCCGGCCGCTTCGCGCGCTTGCGCCAGCGAGGTGCACACGGCGCTGCGTGGCACTTCGGCGCCCACCGCGCGGACGACGTCCTTGAACTTCAACCGATCCTCGCCGCACTGGATGGCGTCGATGTCCGCGCCGATGAGCTCGACGCCGTAGCGCTGGAGCACCCCGCGCTCGTGTAACGCGACGGCGGTGTTCAACGCCGTTTGCCCGCCCAGGGTCGCCAGCAGCGAGTCCGGGCGCTCGGCGGCGATCACCTTCTCGACGAACTCCGGAGTGATCGGCTCGATATACGTGGCATCCGCGAACTCCGGGTCCGTCATGATCGTCGCCGGGTTGGAGTTCACCAGGGTGACCCGCAGCCCCTCCTCCCGCAGCACCCGGCACGCCTGGGTGCCCGAATAATCGAACTCGCACGCCTGCCCGATCACAATCGGCCCCGAGCCGATCACCAGAACATGCGAGATATCAGTCCTGCGCGGCATTGGTGCCTCCTGCTACGAGTCGCCGTAATCCGTCCCGGAAAACTTGGAAGCTCCGGGAGCAGTTGACGTCCACGTTCATGTGTTGCGCAATTTTGGTAGCGGCCGCCACCTTGGCGAGGCCACCTAGGTGATAACCATGCTGAGGGAGTAACACACGTAATGCTTGCTCGGCGGAGCGCTCCTCGACGAGGACCTCTAGATTCACGCGCCGACCCGTACCCTCGGTCGACCACCCCGTACCAGTGGATCGCCAACCTCAAAATAGCCCTCCATCCACAGGTTTCCGAGCAGCCCCCCCGCATATGCCTGTGCAACCACCCGTTTCATATTGGAGGCCCTGGCCGTGCCAGTGAAGCCCTCATTGTCTCGGTAAAGAACCCATAATTCATTAGGGCGCAGCGTATCTACGAAGTACGGCGAGTGCGTGGTGACGAGAAGCTGACCACGGCCTGCCGACTGCCGGGCCTCCTCGGCCAGAACAGGGAGCAATCTAGGATGCAGAAAGTTTTCCGGCTCCTCGATACCAACAATCGGCGGTGGCTCAGGGTCATACAGCACAGTGAGGTAGGCAAGCAGCTTGAGCGTTCCATCGGAGGCGAACTTCGCCAGGACTGGCTCGTCAAACGGTGCATCCTTAAACCTCAGAAGCAGCCGACCGTCGGCGAGCAGTTCCGTTTCAACCCGCTCGAGCTGAGGTACCCGGTCCGCAAGAACACCCAAGATCTTGGCGAGACGATCAGGGTGCTGCTCGCTGAGATACTGGACGACATTCGGCAGATTGTCTCCGGTCTCGGACAGTCTCGCTTGCGGACCTGCTTCAGGAACGGTGCGTCTGGTACCTCCACTGAGATATGAGAGGTACCACCCGGAGATGAACCGGCGCAGGTGGGCCACCCTCGGGTGGCGGGCTAGACCGCCCAGCGTACTCACCGCAAGCAGGTCAGGACTGTCCAGCTTTTCATCAGTGTAGTCCGCCTTGATCTCATCGTACAAAAATCCCGCACCGCGCTGAAATTTGAGGATATCCTTCGACCGTCCCGCGCCCGGTGCGGTACTCCAGCGCAACACCTCATCCACGACAACGGGCGGGCCGTTCTCCTCGTCGAGTTCCAGACGGTAGGTTACCAGTCTTTCCCTAGGAGCTTGCCGGTAGGCAATCTCGATGGTGATCGGGCCGCTCTGACCGCGGCTGCGCAACTCGCGGATACGGTTGCGGCGATCCCAGGCCGCGCGAAGGTGGGTCGTGAACGCTTCGTGCAAGAAGGCGAAAACATCGAACACGGTGGACTTGCCACTACCGTTTGGGCCGAGCAGAACAGTAAGCGGTGTGAGTTTATCGAACTGAACGTCACGCAACACCCGATAGTTCTGGATACGGAGACGGTGAATTGTAGCCCGCGAAGTGATCGATATGGTCATCACTGCCTCTCCATCAGATTGCAAAACTGATCGAATAGATCGGCGGCGTCGTGCGGGCCTGCGGCTGCTTCGGGGTGGTATTGCACGCTGAAGGCGGGGACGTCCAGGCAGGTCAGGCCCTCGACGGTGCCGTCGTTGGGGCAGGAGTGGCTCACCACCGCAGCGCCGAAGTCGGAGTCGAAGCGCTCCCCCGGTTCCCCGGCAACGGCGAAGCCGTGGTTCTGGGAGGTGATCGTGACCCGGCCGGTGGCATGGTCGATGACCGGGACGTTGAGCCCGCGGTGCCCGTAGCGCATCTTGTAGGTGCCCCGCCCCAGCGCGCGGCCGAGGATCTGGTTGCCGAAGCAGATCCCGAACAGCGGCACCCGCCGCTCCAGCACGCCCCGGGTCAGGGAGACCACCTGGTTCGCGGTGGCCGGATCGCCCGGGCCGTTGGACAGGAAAACCCCATCCGGCTCCCGCTCCAGCACCTGCTCCAGCGTGGCGGTGGCCGGCAGAACCGAGGTCTCGATGCCCCGGGCGGCCAGCATTCGCGGAGTGTTGGACTTGATCCCCAGATCCAGCGCCACCACCCGGAACCGCTGCTCGACAGTGGCCGGGACGATATAGGCCTCGGTGGCGGTGACCTCTCCGACGAGGTCCGCCCCCGCCATCGGCGGACTCGCCAGTACCTGGGCCAGCAACTCGGATCGTTCGGGGAGTGCGGTGCCGGAGAAGATGCCGGCCCGCATCGAGCCGTACTCGCGAAGGCGGCGGGTCAACGCGCGGGTGTCCACCCCACAGATCCCCACGATTCCTTGGCGGAACAGTTCCTCCTCCAGTGGCCGGCGAGACCGCCAGTTGGAGGGAACCCGGGCCGGGTCCCGCACGACGTAGCCGGCAACCCAGATCCGATGTGACTCGTCGTCCTCGTCGTTCCAGCCGGTGTTGCCGATGTGCGGAGCGGTCTGCACCACGATCTGGCGGCGGTAGGACGGATCGGTGAGGGTCTCCTGGTAGCCGGTCATCCCGGTGGCGAACA
>JBOHHD010000284.1:0-4610 GCA_050700515.1 Pseudonocardiaceae bacterium | reverse complement strand
CGTGCGGCGCTCGCTGAGCGGGATATCGGCGCCGTGTACGGGATTCTGTACCGCAGTGGTGTCCCCCAGCGGGAGATCGCCCGGCGCACCGGGCAGTCCCAGTCCGAAGTCTCGGAGATCATGCACGGGGATCGCCGGGTGCGGGACGTGGAGGTGCTGGAGCGCATCGCGGACGGGCTCGGGGTGCCACGGCCGTTGCTGCGACTGCTGAGCCATGTTCCGAGCGACGACGGCGCCTACCCTACTAGGGAGGATGGCCCAGACCCGGAGGTGGACGAAGAAGTGAAACGTCGAGCTCTCATCGCGGCCACATCCTTGGCAGCCCTCGGTCAGGTCATCAAGGAAATGGGCGAGCTGGTCGAGCTGGCCTTGCCGCGCTCGGGGCAGGAATCGCTGCCGTCGCGGCTGACCATGGGCCACGTGCGCGCCATCGAGGCAGTCACCGAGCGACTGCGCGGGCTCAACCGTCAGTACGGCGGGCAGGCCGAGCTGTTCAGTACCGCCGCGCGGCACTACACCCGGTGGCTGGGGGTTGCCGCCCCGGAGGCGGTCACGGCCAGGTTGGGCTGCGCGCTGGCTGAGCTGCACACCGAGGCCGGCTGGGCCTGTCACGACTCGGGCGTGGACGGCAGCGGGCACTTCACCCGCGCCCTGCGGCTGGCCGATGAGGCCGGGGACGCCTACGGGATCGCCAGCGCAGCGTGGCAGGCTGCAAAAACGCAGCTACAAGTAGGGCACCCGGATGGTGCATTGAAGCTGCTTCAGCTCGGGCAGTGCACGCTGGAGGGATTCCAGCCCGGCAAGTCCACACCGGCGACGCTGCGCACCGACGATCCCCGAGTACCGACCCTGGTCGCCCGGCTGAACCGGGACTCCGCGACGGCCTATGTTCTGATGAACGACTTTAAGCAGGCCCAGGCCTACCTCGCCAAGGCGCACGACGGGTGGGCACCCCGCGACGAGTTCGAGCGCGCGGGCATGGACCTGACAACCGCCTGGATCCAGATCGACCTGCACCAACTCGATACCGCGCAGGGGCTCGCCGCGAGCGCGGTCCGCACCTATAGCGATGCCCACGGCCGAGGCCGGACGATGGCCGCCCTCACCCTGGCCGAGCTGTATGTGCGGACCGGGGAGCCGCGCGGGCTGGGGCTGGCCCGCTCGGCGATCGACGCCGTGGTGCCGCTGTGCTCGATGCGGGCCCGGGAGCGGCTCGTACCGCTGGTCGCCGCGCTGGAGGCCCGGCCCGGCACCGACGCCAAGGAGCTCGCCCGAACGGCCCGGCAGGTGGCCACGACCAAGATGTGGTGATGCCGTGACCGACCTGTGGACTCATCGGTACACAGCGCAGTGCTCGTGGCAGGGCTCCACCTCCGGCACCATCAACGAGGAATCCGGCAACCGACCCGGCATGGCTATGTCCATCGGGCAGTGGGGCCTCCTGGCCGGATCCCAGGAGCGGGCCAAGGGAGCTGGGGATCCGATGACATTTCACTCGCGCCATGGATCGCGATCCAATCAGCCCTCCCGATACTCACGCTCACTGTCGACGCTGCCGAGGTTCCGCGCCATCGGCCTCAGCGGCCGAACCGTCGCGCTGTCGTGGCGTCGACCGGGCCGCTGGCCCCTGACCCGGGCGAAATGCTCGATAGCGGGCACCGTCCACAGCGGTCCAGTGGCGACCCGCGCCACCGGAGCCGGGAACCGGGTGTGCGAGGCGGCCAGCTGGTGCACCCGCTGCCGCGATACCCCGAGAATCTCGGCCGCGTCCGCGGCGGAGGCCAGCGGCGGGAAGTCTGGACGCAACGTCTCAGCCTCGAACCGCTCCGGCGTAGTGACTCGCAGGTCCACCACTGTCAGTGGGTCGACGCTCAGCCGCTGAGTGATCCGCCGGCTCTCCAGCATGGCGTTCGTCACGTCATCGGCTTGTACGTTCATCGTCAGCGTGTACCCAGGTCCCGCTGCCCAGCGCGAGACCGTGGCGTCGTGCTTCCCGGCCGCGTCGTCCAGCTCGATCAGACGCTGCTCGGTGGGCGGCTCTCCGGTGTCCACACAGACCTGGATAATCCAGTCGATCACGATCGCCTTCCTTTCCTGCGCTCGGCGCGTTGTTCCTTCTTCGACGGCGACGGCCACGTCAGTCCGTGCGCCCGGACGGCGGTGACCACCTCGAGCAGACGCCGCTGAGGGTTGCTCGGCGTGGCTGGGTAGCGGGCCACGTAGTCGCCGCCGGGGGTGTAGAAGCGGCGGTACCCGTTGGCGTCGGTACGGACTGTCCAGCCTTGCGAGCAGGCCCAGGCGATGAGCTTGTCGATGTCGTCAGCCAACTGTCCCTGCACTCTTGCGGCATCGCAAGGGTACAACGTCAAGGGATCAGAGATACGACATCCTGGCACCTAGCGCAGAGCCTGCACGCTGGCTCTGCTGACTACCAGGTGCACGCGCCCGCAACGCTTGATTCCGCAGTGGGATATTCCTGGTTGCGTGCTCATACATCGTCGCAGCATCGACACTAACCGACCGCCTGGCGCAGCTCGTCGTCTCAGGGCTTGGACGGCCGCTGCGTTGCTATGACCAGGCAGGAGCCGACGTCGACGAGCTCGTTGAAACACACCATGCTGATCGCGCCGATCCCGGCGCCTGCCCACGGGAGCCGGGCCACATCGCGCTGACAGCGTCATCGCCAGGTCGTCCAAATAAGGTTCAATCGATTCCTGTACGATTCTGACGTGATACGGTTCGTGGCGTTGTCAGTCGAGGAGGCATGATGCCTGTTCCGGTGGTGCCGATGGCACGGCGGCGTGCACGGCGGATCGTGCGCCGTTATGAGGGGCTGTTGGTGCAGGCCATCGGCTCGGCCTGGGAAGGTTGGAGCGAGCTGGCGGTCGCCGCTCCGGCTCGCGGTGGCCAGGTCGGCCTTACTGCGCAGGCGATGGTGGTGAGCGACTTTCTGCGTGATCCGGTCGATCGGTTGTTCCGGCCGGTTCGGGGCGTGCAGGTGAGGCTGGAGTACGGCCGGCCGTGGCTGGTGTTGGCGGGTGGCCTAGTTCTGATCAGATTCAAGAAGTTGGACGAGTCGCTGAACCCGTGCCGGAGCGACAGCGACCGCCAAACCAAGATCGATTATCATCTATTGCCAGCTGTATTGCCCGGAATGCCCGAGCCGACCGTACTGACCGCTGGGTACGTCCTGGATCCTGCAGGGTTGGACATCACGCGGATAGCGGTGGTATGCCACTTCGCACACGAACTGCTCTACACAATCGACCTGGCCGCAGCATGGATCCCTGCGGTCCGGATCGAAGTGGCGCCCCCGCTGGTCCAGTTGCCGTTGACAGGCTTGTCGGCGCCCGTGATTCGGTCTGCACGGGATGCTGCCCGGCGTCGTTCGACGGGGACGAGCGGCCCGTGAGTAGCGCCGTCCCACGGATGGTCACTCTGGTGCGTGAGGCCAAGGGTTGGTCGCAGCATGATCTGGCGCGGGAAACCGGACTCTCGCAGGGATATCTGTCGAAGGTCGAGAACAGTCTGCTCGAGTTGACCGGGAACAAGCTGGACAAGATCGCGCAGGCCCTGGACTGCCCGGTCGCCCTGTTGGTCACCGACGAATACATCCGCGGTATCGAGGTGACTTGCCTGCACAACCGCAACCGTCACTCCAAGCTCACCGTGGGCGCGGTGAAGAAGATCGAAGCGACAACACATCTGACCCGCCTGACCGTGGAACGGATCCTCGCTGGCATCGACATCGAGACCCAGGACCGACTCGAACGCATGGACATCAGCGAGTACGGCGATCCGGCCGGCGTGGCCCGAGCACTGCGAGCGCGCTGGCGACTGGCAAGTGGTCCGATCCCGAACGTTGTCGGGCTGATGGAAGCCCTTGGCGTGATCGTGGTGATGCGCCCGCTGGGTACGCGCGCCCAGGACGCCGTGAGTACATGGCCGCACCACGCTATCCATCCTCCGCTGATGCTGATCAACTCCGGGCTGTCCCCGGATCGGCAACGTTTCACGATTCCACACGAACTGGGACATCTGGTCATGCACGTCTTCCCCACCGAGAACCAGGAGCCCGAGGCAAACCAGTTCGCCTCCGAGTTCCTGACCCCGGCCGAAGAGATCGAACCGGACCTGCACGGACTGACGACCGGGGATTTTCGGCGACTGATGACGTTGAAAGCTCACTGGAAAGTCTCGATGGGCATGCTGATCCAACGCGCCAGGGACCTGGACTGTATCAGCGAGTGGCAGTTCAAGGAGTTCCGGATTCGGCTGTCTCGGATGGGTTGGCACACCAGCGAACCGGTCGACCTTCCCAGCGAGAGCCCATCGATCATCCAGCAGGCCATTTCCATCCATCTGTCCGAGCACGGTTACACCGAGGACCAGCTCGCACAGACTGCTCTAATGACCCCTGCTGCATTCCGCCGCCATTACGTGCCCGACAGCTCCGGGCCGGGGTCTCGTCCGACGCTACGGTTGGTGAGGCCCCAATGAGTGAACCAGTGAACTTCAGCCCTAGCCCGGTCACCTCAACACGGCCCCTCGACGGCCTTGGGACCGCACTATTCGTCCACACGGTGCACCTCCCCAATAAGGGCCAGCCG
>JBOHHD010000283.1:0-1725 GCA_050700515.1 Pseudonocardiaceae bacterium | reverse complement strand
CCGAGCCGGTGGGCGAGCAGGGCCGCGTTGTAGCCGGTACCGGTACCGATTTCCAGCACCCGCTGCCCCGCTTCGACGTCCAGCGCGGTGAGCATCCGGGAGACCAGCAACGGCATGCTCGCCGAGCTGGTGATGTCGTAGCCGGATAGCTCAGGGCCTGCCGGGGTGCCGTCGTCCACCTGCGTGATCACCGCGTCATCGGCGTAGGCCAATTCCAGCCAGGTCACCGGATCCTCACTCCGGCGTAGCGGAATCAGGTCATTCGGTCCTTCGATAGACGGGTCTTGGCGCCAGACCAGATCAGGGATAAAAGCGTGCCGGGGCACCGCCAGGAACGCTGGCCGCCATTGTGGAGTCAGTTCGTTGGCCTTGACCAACCGCTCGACCATCTCCCACCGCAGCGCGTCGGGGTCGGACACGGCCGTACCTACTTCCCGCGCTTACCAGGTTTGGGTTCTCGCGGCGAGGGCGTATCAGGTTTCGGTACCTGTCCGTCCCTGGTTCCAGGGTTATCCTTCCCATGCTTCGGGTTATCCTTTGGATTATCTTTCCCGTGCTTCGCCACGGCTTTCCCCTACTCGGTGATTATCGACACCTACGCCTGGCATCCTGCGCAACGATGGCCCCACCCTGATGGCAACGCTGCGTGGCCATAAAGGCAGCCGGAGTGTGAGCGAAGGACAGACTGCGAACGTTCACGGTTGATGCACAGGCGCCATCCCGGTGCCAGAAGGTCGCCCGCACCGGATCGAGCCCGGTCAGCGGGTGAGGCCGAGCCAGTTGGCGAAGCGGGTGAGTTCGGGGTTGGCGCGGCACCTCAGACCCACACCTCAGTGTCGCTGTGGCCTTGTGGTTAGTCCTCGCTGTGCGGGCTGGGGTCGGGCACTGTGCGGGCAACTGCTTCACGGTAGATGGCGTGGTCGGCACGCTGACCAAGCGCAACAACCTCAACTGTGGTTGGTCTCTCGGCGGGAGTCAGCCGGTAGACGATCCGGAACCGTTGGGGACGTTCGCCGGGGGCGTCGAACCGTAGGCGGTATAGGCCGGTGAGGTCCCCTGAGACGTTGCGCTTGCCGAGCAGCTTGCCACATTGCCGGTGGTGGGCGATATCGTCGAGTGCGGCCAGGGCGGCGTCCGCCAGCTGCTCATCCGCCGCGTTCAACGCCAAGAGATCGGTCGGAGCGGCGGGCAGCCAGATGATCGCGTAGGGATGGCGGGTCAACAGTGGTGTCAGCCGCCTGCGCCCGCCCGCGCCTCATCCAGGGCCGCCATTACCTCGGAATGGTCGACTCGCTGCGGGCCGGCATCCTTAAGTCGAGTTCGGGCGGTGGCCAGGTCGAGGGCATCCTCGATCACCGGGGCGAGCTCCCGCCACAGCTCCCAGGGCACAATGACCGCCTGAGGGCGGCGGTGCGAGCCGAAAACGACTGGTTCGGCGGTGGTGCCGGTGCGGTCGAAGGACGCCGCGATCTGGTTCAACCTCGCGCGGGCCTCGTTCGTGGGCAGCACCTCAGCCATACCGAAACGGTACCAGAATAAGTTCCGATCCCGGGACCGCGCGCATGATCGGGTCCAGACCAGCGCCATCCGTCACCGCCGTTGCGACGAGCATGACCCCGACGGCGACCGCACCCAAGCTGGTCGCCCGCTTCGGCAACCGCGACCCGTCGCATTCCAGTACTGGCGACCTCATTAGACCGCTGGAACACTGCTCGTCTTCCACAC
>JBOHHD010000282.1:0-7175 GCA_050700515.1 Pseudonocardiaceae bacterium | reverse complement strand
GTGGTGGGAGTGGTGGTGGTCTGGGTGGGCGCGGTGCTGGGGGCGACCGGATCGTTTCTGGCCGGCCGGCTGCTCTCCCGTCAGGCCGTCGAGCAGCTGGCGGGTGGGCGGACCGATCGGCTCAATGCCTTCCTCGTCACCCGAGGTACCGTCGCGATGCTCCTGGTCCGGCTCATCCCGATCTTCCCCTTCGCCCTGGTGAACTACGGCTCCGCGGTCACCACGATCACCCTGCGGCAGTACCTGGCCGGAACCGCCGTGGGTATCCTGCCCGCCACCATCACCTACGTGTGGCTGGGCGACGGCATCGACGATCCCACCTCACCGCGCTTCGTCGTGGCACTGACCACCCTGGGAGTCCTCGCGGTCGGCGGCGCCCTGACCGCCCGGTGCTTCTCCCGCCGACGCTAGTGCGGCGACTCAGGAACGTTCACCGGGTTGCCGGTCCGCCACCACGGCGATGCACGATCAGTTGCCGGGTTCGAGTGGACCACGCTGGCCGGGAGGGGTCCGGGAGGCAGGGGTGTCAGGAGGTGTTTGGTTTGTCGTGAGCGCAGGCTTGGGCGAAGGTGGCCATCGTCGGAAATCCCAGTCAGGCGTGACGTGGCTGCGCGGTTCAGGAGTAGCGCCCCACCCGGCACGATCGTGGCGGCGAGGGAGGCGAGCGCGGCGGGGGACACCGGCCAGTGCGGAACCGACACCGCCAGGCACTGGGCCTCCGGTTCCGACAGCGCCACGCCGAGCTCGGCGGCGAGTGCGTGAAAGCTGCGAGCCAGGATCTGCGGATAGTGAGACGATCTCTGTTGAGGACCGGCTGGAGATACACGAGCTACTCGCGTTGCACGGGCAGCTCAGCGATGCCGGCGGTTTCAATCGGATGGATGAGGTTTCGTCGCCGACGTGGTCTACGACCTGGAGGACTTCGGTCTCGGTTCGGTGCAGGGGCGTGACGCGTTACACGACATGGCGCTTGCGATGGGCGATCAGAACCCGGTCGGTCACCACGCCACCAACGTGGTGATCACATTCACCGATAGTGATATCGCGCAGGTGCGTTCGAAGGATATCGGCATCCGCGCGGATGGCACGAGCGGCAGCGTCGTCTATGAGGACGTTGTTCAGCGCTCGACGGACGGCTGGCGGATCGTGAGCCGCAAGGTCACCGCACTCACTCATCGGCAGGTGCGCATGGCCGGCACGTGCTCGCGGCAGACGGGGATGTCCGCACGCCAGCCCGTTGGCGCTACCAGGGCTGACTTGCCGTCGTGTGGTCGACTCGTGATGGGGCTGCTTCTACGCTGGCCCGGTGTGGGAGTTGGCGCAGGTGAACGTGGCGGTCATGCGCGCACCGCTGTCCGACCCGTCGATGGCGGCGTTCGTGGCGGCATTCGACCCGGTCGCTCGACTGGCCGAGGAAAGCCCCGGTTTTGTGTGGCATCTACGCTCAACGTCCGGACACACCGTGGTCACCGGCGAGAACGGCATCGACCAGGTCGTCAATCTCTCGGTGTGGCGAAACTACGAAAACCTGCACGAGTTCATATACCGCAGCAACCATGGCCAACTGCTGTTGCGCCGGAAACGATGGTTTCTTTCCATGCCCCAGCCCTCGACCGCGCTGTGGTGGGTACCGGCCGGTGAGCGTCCCCGCCTCGACCAGGCACTGGCCCGCTTGCGCCATCTTCGGATCTACGGTCCGTCCCCCCGCGCATTCTCACTCCTCCGGCGGTTTACCGCAGACGGGCATCGCGTCCAGGGCTATCGAGGCCGTTGACCTGCTGTACGGTGCTCGGCCAGTTGCCGTTCGCTGGCACATACTTGGCATATGCCGCCGCTGCTTGTCGTGGACGCCAGCAACGTCGTCGGGTCGGTGCCGGACGGATGGTGGCGGGACCGAGCCGGCGCGACCGAGCGCCTTCGTGACCGGCTGGTGTCGCTTGCCGAACACGGACTGCCGGCCTGGCCGACCACACAGCTGCCCGAGGTGGTGCTCGTGGTCGAGGGTGCGGCCCGGGCCGTTGCCGGCGTGTCGGGGGTGCGGGTGGTCGCGGCCGACGGATCCGCCGACGACGCAATCGTGGACCTGGTGGCCGCCGAGCGTGGCGACCGCCCATGCCTGGTGGTGACCGCCGACCGCGAGCTGCGCCGACGGGTCACGGCGCTGGGAGCCGACACTCTCGGGCCGCGCGTCGTGCGCTGAACCGGGGTACTTGGCGGTTCCGCCAACGCAGCGGCCGGGTTTGCGTCCTTTCCGACCTGGGAAAGCAAAAAAATCCCATGGATCGACGGCCACTGCAACGCCGATGACGCCATCGCTACGTGAACCAGCAGCACTCCAGACCGATGATCTTCGGCTAGGCGGGACCTGCGCTCACTTCGTGCTTTCCCAAACATCCATTTCTCGGCATGAGAGTGCGCGAGCACGCTACTCGTTGATGAGCTGCTCGCGCAGGATGTCTGCGTGCCCGCAGTGCTGAGCGAGCTCGCGCAGCATGTGTAGGTACACCCAGCGCAGCGGAAGCGGACCGCGCCGGTTGCCGTGGACCAGGTCGTCCAGCCCCAAGGATGCCGTCGCACGGCGTGATGCCTCGCATGCTTGGCGGTGCGCTCGCTGGACGGTGGCAATGGTGTCTTCGTCATCGATGATGAACGACTCCTCTGGCGTCGCGGGGATGCCGATCTCGGCGCGTGAGCGGCGTGTGATGGCTTCGTCGAACCAGACCTTCTCGACGAAAGTCGCGTGCTTCACCAGACCCAGCAGCGTGGTCCGGGAGGGCACCAGCGATCGGCGCACCTGTTCCTCGGTCAGCCCGTCCAAGCAGCCGGTAAGCGCACTGCGGTGCTCATCGAGGAACACCTCGAACTGGGCTCGGGCCGGCTGATCGATGACGTCCCTGGCGAACGTCGCGGGGAAAGAAGACACGTGCGGATCATCCCAGACCGTCACCCAGGAGCAACTAACTCTCATCGGCATGTGCGGACATTGGTGTTCAAGCGACAAGTCGACGCGTTCGGCGTCCACCCGGGCCGAGGACCGCAGGAACTGGCTGCGGACTGCGATGAACGGCAGCAAAGTGCACGTATCACCGAGAACACAACAGTGACAGACGTGCCATCGGAGACGGGCCGGTACCGGACATGAACCACCGGCACGCTGCCCCTTTGAGCTGGCACAGTCCAAGCCCCAGCTGACACGCCCTACCATCATCTGGTGGCCGTTGATCCCAGCACGCTGGACGGTGACTATCAAACGCTGTTCGCGGCGCTTCCAGCCGACGGAATGACAGTGAGCAACCCGACCCTGCAGAGGCGGCTTGGATGGGACTCTGACCGATATTTCCGATCCCGTGACGCGCTGGTCGATAGGGGTTTGGTCGTGCGTGGCCGCGGCCGCGGTGGTGTCGTGCGGCGCGTACTCGCCGACACAGCGGTCGAGGAGCGTACCGTCGCGGTCGTCGTCGAGGCCGGAGCCGACCCGGCCACCACGGCAGCCACAGTCGAGGCGGCCGTCAAGAACGAGCTCACCCTCTACGAACCCATGCGCCGCGTGATCGCCACCGCCTGGGCCAAGGACCACCGCCGCGACCCTCTCGCCGTCGAGGTCACCGCATTACAGGGCCGCCGCGCCACCGGTATCTGGTCGCGCCCAGACATTGTTAGCGTCGAGGTCCGCACTTTCGCCTACGTACCCGGCAAGTACCTCGAAGTCGCCACCTTCGAGGTCAAAGCAGCCAATGCCATCAATGTTCAGGCCGTCTACGAAGCACTCGCGCACCGCCGGGCGGCCACCCACTCCTACGTACTGCTGCACGTACCCACCGATCACGCCGACTACCTCGAAGACGACGTCGCCGACGTCGCCGAAGCCGCGCGCGCTCACGGCATCGGCGTGATAACGGCCGCAGACCCGGAGGACTACGACACCTGGGAGGACCGCGAAGAAGCACGCCGCATCGAGCCCGACCCCGAACGGCTCAACGCCTTCGTCGCCACCCAGCTCAGCGACGCCACCCGCGACCTCATCTCCCGCCGGCTGCGCTGATTCGTGCCCCACTGCAGAACCCACGCGACAAATGCCCGGATACGCCGTGACCTGCCTGCATCACCCGTCCAGTACCGGGACACCCGCCATCGCCGCACACCCCCAGCCCAAGCGACCCGAACCAATGAGCAACCCGGACTCCCGGGGATCTGCGAACACCCTCATCGCGGCACGAGAGCGCGGTAAGGGTGGGGGCCGGGCTCGTCCGGGGGTGAGGACGATCACCGGCAGCTCGAACGCCGACCCCAGGATGCGGGACAGAAATGACAGTCGGCCGTGGTTTCCGGACTCGTCCCGGTAGTCGTCCATGACATGGACCTCTACTCGTGATCGGCGAACGCCGGCCGAACCCACTGCCCCACTCACCGATGGGACGATCGCGAGCCCTCAGCACTTGTCACCGCGATCTGTGCCCGATGCCGCAGGGCGTCACCTGGGGTCGCGGGTACTGGGAACGAACTCCAGCCGCATTCTTCCCGCGGCGGCGAGTGCCTGTCCTCGCGACGTGGGGCTGGAAACAACACCTCGAGTACCCGGGTTGCGGATACGATCGGGCAGTCCTTCGCCGGTGGCGTGCCGCCGAGCAAACCAAAGGACAAAAATTCTTCGGGTCGTGGCGTCGAGGTAGCTGTAGGACATCAGGTGAGGCAAAGTGAAGGCATTGGACAGGGACACACATCCGTTTCGATTCACACTCGTCACCTCGACCGGCAGCATCCTGGTGGCCGCAGCGGTCATGAGTGGTATCGACCAGCTTCTCAAGACGCGGATCCTCGAGTACCAGATTCCATTGTGGCTCCTGCTGCCAATGGCCGCAGGCTGTCTTTCCGCAGTGGTCGCCGCGCTACGAACTGGGCAGCGGGACAAGGCCATCGACATGCATCCGCCGAACCTGCCACAGAATCGTCAGGTCTTCTTCCTGCTCTGCGCCTTCACCGAGAAACGTTGGTTGGCCGGGCTCCTGCACGAGGTGCACAACTCACTGGACCATCGCGGTTTCGATCTCTTGCTAAAAATTCCCGAGTGGGACTACGTGCGTTTCGGACAATCACGGCATCTATGGGAATTGATCGATCGTTACCAAAATTGCCTCGGAGGAATCATAAGCCCAGTCCAGCCCGAGCTTTTCCGACAGGAGTTGAGGGAGTTCTGTACCGTAGCGGGTTACCCGATCGTCATGGTAGACATCGATCCGTTCGGAAGCGCGGAGGAGTACCCGCCCGACGTGGCGTTCGTGGGTTATGACCCGGATGTTATCGGACGTTGTGCCGCGGACTACGTGGCCGAGCACGCCCAGACCTCGCATATCCTCTCCCCTCGCGTGCTGGTGATTGGAGCCGAGCTGCACTGTGGACGTCAGCGGGAGTTCCTCAACCGGCTACGGGAGCGGATTCACGACACCGAAATCATGGGCGTCAAGGACGGCAGCTTCATCAGGATGCTCGCCCGTGATCTCGTGGTTGACCATCTCCGTCCAGAAGTGGTTCCGGACTATATATTCTGCACGAATGACGAGATGGCACTGGGCGCGGTCGACGCCCTGGTCATGACTGACATCGGAAATGATGGATCGGTAGTGGTCGTCGGCGTCGACGGAATACCGGAAGCCAAGGCCCTCATTGATTCACGGAAGACACCACTGCGAGCCACCGTGGTCCAGGATTCCCGCCTCGTGGCCGAGACCGCGGCAGATCTACTCGACAAGGCGATACGGGGCAAACGCATCAAGACGTATAACTATCTCAAGCCACACATCTACCACAAGGATCGCTGATCGCACGCCGGGACGCCCGACCCGGTGCCTCAGCCGGACCGGGTGAGCAGGGCACCCGCCCGGTCGCTCTCGGCGCGCCCGAGGTGATGCCTCGAAGGGGCAGCGATTGGCCGTGTGCGGCGACGAGAATGGACCGAGGGCGGATTCCGCATTAAAGACGGGTGGGAGGATGCATGAGTTCAAGCGGCCTCGAGCAACTCCGAGAGCGGGTGGTTGTCTCGCCCAAGCTGGGAGCACTACTGGAACATCAATTCTGCTGATCTCCTGGACAGCGGTACCGGCAGCCTGCCCGAACATCCTCACCGAGCGCAGCCCGGCCACCCGATGGCGGCAGTGCGTACGCCCGAAGGCCAGGTGCGATACCGCCAGAAGGTCGTGTTCCTTACTATCCTGGCCACCACGCTGTGCCGGGTCATGGCCGGAGACCGCAGTTCCGAACCGCTGCTCGCGGGTCTGGACGACATCGGTGCCGCCATGGTGACCACCACCCCTGGAGCTCCTCACCGCCGGGCTCGACCCGCAGCGGTAACGGTGCGATACGGGGCGGATGTCCGCGCGGGACATTCCGACCGGGAAATCGTTCAGGTGCAGGGCTTGGTGCCGTCCTGATGGTTATTGCCCCCCACGCCAGGCGCAAAGTTCCCATGTTTCATGATCTTCCCTAGCGGGTAGGAGTAAGTCCATGGGGGTGATGAACCGTAGGAAGGAGCTGCTGGTGACGGAGCCAGGAAACACCACAGAGGACACTCAGCTCGATTCCGAGTCGGAGATCGAGGAACCCACAGTCGACACCGATGGGGCGCCGTGGACAGAGGCGGCAAATGCCGACTATCAGGAGCGCTTGAACGAGTTCGACAAGGTTGAATCGGAACCGATTGCCTCCGCCTCCGTCGAGTCGCCGCCCAGCGCGAGCGACCTGGAGGTGAGTATGCCGGAGGACCAAGGCAGCTAAGGACCATGCTGTGGCCACCGCGCCCGAGTACGAGTAGACGACGTGCTCGGCTGGCGGGAGCCTGTCCCGTATGCCATAGCACTCGGACGCGGTGGCCACGGCATCCGCCCATTGCAGGGCGACGCGAACCAGGTCAGGTTGTGATTTAGTCGCCTCCACATCGCGGGTACGCTGGATCGCGACGACGCACCCGCCATACCTCGGCAGAGACCCAGTGCCGTCTCGGCAGACGAGACGCTGCACACCGAACATCTGATCCGCAGCTGAGTCGCCCCCGTTCCGACCCTCCCCCGACCAACACACGTCCGCACATCGGCAAGAACGCGCTCGTCGCGGCAGGTGCGGACGTCCGTCGCCGGGATACGGGACGGACGCGGCACTCGACTGTGACTGCCGCAACCGTGGAT
>JBOHHD010000281.1:0-5855 GCA_050700515.1 Pseudonocardiaceae bacterium | reverse complement strand
CTATCGCGACGCTCCGGAATTTAGCGCTGGGACTACTTCGGTTGAACGGGGTGGAGTGCATTAAAGAAACAACGGAGCGTATCTGCCGGGATCGAAACCGGGCACTTCCCTTCCTCGCTACCTAGCGTGACAACATCAAAACACCGAGCGAACTTGGATTGGCCCTGGTTGCTGCACTGTGACGATCCACTGACCAACTTCCTGCCGGCCGGGTCATCGACAAATGATGAGGACCGAATCGTCCCGGACCACGAGTGGCAGAGCGGCTCAGAGGTTGACGAGTGTGAGGGTGGAATCCAGCGCCGTCAGATCGTCGGGATCGGACGTCAGCACGGTCGCGTGCAGGCGACGGGCGAGTAGCGCCACGTGTGCATCGACGACGTCCGACGTACCGGACTTGGCGAGCAGCAGCCCCAAACGGTACGCCACATCCGCTGAGAGCGGATCGACACGGACCGCCCCGGCGCGAAGCAGGCGCGCCATCGCATGCTGACGGGGCGAACCGCGCCAGGTCTGTGCCACAACCCCGGCAGGAACGTAGCCCATTCGGTGGGCCCCCTGGAGCTCATCGGCCAGAGCCAGCATCCGGGTGTCCCGACGCTCAAGCGCGATCATCGCGCCGGCATCCAGCACGACCACAGTCACCTGAGATCACCCTCGTCGAGACCAAGCACTGAACGTGCCCAGCGCCGGTCCTCCTCGGGTATCCCGCCAGCTTCCTCGATCATCTCATCCAGCGCCGCGCGCGCCTTCGCCCAGTCAAGCTCCCGCTCCGCCAATCCGGTGAAGTACCCCGACACGCTCTCAGCCTGGCCCGACTCGACGGCTCGTTGGGCCTTTGCGGCGATCTGCTCGGGAACACTGATGGTAATGCGAGAGATGCTCATACTCAGATCATATCGCCGTGCCGCCTGAGTCGTGACCACGCCCGATTGTCGTCAAGCCTGGTGGAATACGGAGATCGGGGCCCGACAAGCAGGCAAATGGTTTGGTGAAGACGTCGGAGTCACTTTCCTGTTCCGCCGTCCAGGGGGAGACCCCAGAGCGGGAACCAGCGGGCCAGGTCCGGTTCGAGGGGGAGCTCGGCAGCCACCGCGCCGCGCAGGCGTAGCTCCAGCTCGTTGTCCCGGCGCTGACCCGTTTGGGGTGCGAAGGGGTAGAAGGTGCCGCGTTTGTAGAGGTAGACCAGGTGGCAGGCGGCCCCGCCGTCCTCGGCGGCGAAGCCGAACACCGAGCACAGCAGCTGCGAGCCGAAGCCCTGGTCGGTCAGGCCGGCATTGACCAGGTGCACGGTCGCGACGAGGTCTTCCAGGTCGGGGTCGGCCAGGACGATCCAGCGGTAGCCGTACTCGTCGTCGGTGGTGCGCAGCTCGGTGCCCGACGTGCTGCCGCTGTAGCGGGCCAGTTCCAGCAGTTCGTTGCTGGTGGCGGCGAAGGCCTGCCCCGAGGCCGGTTTGAAGGCCACCGCTGCCTGGCCGGACGGCCGCAGCCCGACGGCGGCCTGCAGGGTAATGGCCGCGCCGGTCACGGCGAACAGGGCGTTGAGGTCGGGCTGTTTGGGTTTGGTGCGCCCGAGCAGCGCGTCGAGGAACTTCATGCCGCCGGGCCACTCTCGGCTTCGATCCGCGCGAGCTGCTCCAGCCGGCGCTCCAACGGCGGGTGGGTGGAGAACAGCGAGGACAGGCTGAATCCCTTGGACCGGGCCGGGGTGAAGAAGAACGCGTTGAGCGATTCGACGCCGCGCAGGTCCCGGGTGGGGATCCGGCTCATCTCACCGCTGACCTTGACCAGGGCCGAGGCCAGTGTGGACGGCCGGCCCGTTATCGCCGCCGCCGCCCGGTCGGCCGAGAGCTCACGGTAGCGCGACAGCGCCCGGGTCAGCAGGAAGCTGAGCGCGTAGACGACGGCCGACACCAGCACGATGACCAGCACCACCGGCACGCCACCCTCCCGGCTGCGCCGACCGCCGAACAGCCCGGCGTAGAACGCGAAACGCACCACCCGCCCGGCAACCAGACCCAGGAAGCTGGCGATCGTCATCACCGCGACGTCGCGGTGGGCGACGTGGGACAGCTCGTGGGCGAGCACCGCTTCGAGCTCGGGCTCGTCGAGCCGGCGCAGCAGTCCCCGGGTCACGCACACCACCGCCTTGTCGGGGTTGCGTCCGGTGGCGAAGGCGTTGGGCAGGTCGGCCTCGGCGATCGCCACCCGCGGTTTGGGCATGTCGGCCAGCGCGCACAACCGGTCCACCGCACCGTGCAGGTGCGGCTCCTGTTCCGGGCTGACCACTTTGGCGCCCATCGCGGCCAGCGCGATGCGATCCGCGGCGAAGTACTGGACAGCGAGGAACCCACCGGCCACGACCAGCGCGACGATCGCCGAGCGGCTGACCGCGAGCAGGATCCCGACGAAGACGATGTAGAGCCCCCCGAGCAGGAACATCGTGACCAGCATCCGCGACGCCAGGCCGCGGTCGGGGGGGAAGCGGGTGCGTGCCATCAGCTCATCCCGGGATCAGGCCGTCGTCGCCCAGCAGCGCCTGGACCTCGGACAGCGACGAATCGGGACCCGGCAGGATGAGGTCGGAACTGTCCAGCGCGTCGGCGGCGTGCGGCGTCGCGGCGGTGCGGACGTTGGCGAGCAGCTCACCCAGCGCACGGGCGAACGCGTCGGAGTCGCCCGACTCGATGGCGGTGACCAGCGCCTCATCGAGCTCGTTGAGCTCGTCGAGTGCCGTGTCGGGCACGTCGAACTGGCCCTCGCCGAGGATTCGCACGATCATCGGTTCTCCTCCCGTCGGGGCGCCTCCAGTGCGGCCGGTTGTGGGCCCGAACCGAGCTCGGCCTTGAGTCGGGACAGTTCGGCGTCGACCCCGGAGGTTGCCGTGACCCGGTCGAGCTCGGCCTGGATCGGGTCACTCGAGGCCGTGGCGTCGTCCAGGGCGCCGGAGGCCAGCAGTTCGTCGATCGCTCCGGCGCGCGAGCGCATCTGGAGGGTCTTGTCCTCGGCGCGCTGGATCGCCAGCCCGACATCGCCCATCTCCTCCGAGATGCCCGACACCGCCTCGCCGATTCTGGTCTGCGCCTCCGCGGCGGTGTAGGTCGCTTTGATCGTCTCCTTGCGGGTGCGGAAGGCTTCCACCTTCGCCTTCAGTCGCTGGGCCGCGTCGGTGAGCTTGGCCTCCTCGGCCTGCAACTGCTCGTGCTGGGCGCGCAGGTCGTCGAGTTGCGGGCCGATCGCGGCCCGGCGGGACAGCGCCTCCCGAGCAAGGTCCTCGCGGCCGGCCTGGACCGCCTGGCGGGCCTGGTCCTGCAACTTGGTCACCTTCTGCTGGAGCTGCTGGGCCTGCAGTTCGACCCGCTTGCGGGAGGTCGCCACATCGGCCACGCCGCGTTGCACGTCGCGGAGCATTTCCAGCTGGCGCTCGTAGGAATAGTCCAGTGTCTCCCTCGGGTCCTCGGCCCGGTCCAGAATCTTGCTGGCCTTGGCCTGAAAGAGCATGGACATCCGTTTCATCAAACCCATCGCGCTGCGACTCCTCTGTCGTGGGGCTCCTCTGTCGTGGGCTGGGCGTCAGAACCCGTCCTGTCCCACCACGACGAGTCACCTCAGATCGATCATACGCAGACGCTCGGCTCGTGCTGACCTTGCCGTATGACGAGTTACAGGTGGCGATCACATCGGGACCTGGTGCCGGGGTGCTCTGGTGCATTCTGGGGGGCTTCGCTCAGCGATACATGATCGATAGGGGTTCGAGATGGGGGATCTGCGATTCGTATGGCTGGAGATTACCGGGAAATGCCAGCTCACCTGTCACCACTGCTACGCCGAGTCCGGGCCGAAGGGCGGGGATGGGGCGATGTCGCCGGCGGACTGGTGTCGGGTGATCGATGAGGTGGCGCGACTCGGTGGGCGGATGGTGCAGTTCATCGGTGGGGAGCCGACCCTATACCGGGGCCTACCCGCGTTGGTGCGCTGTGCCCTAGATCAACGGTTGGAGGTGGAGGTGTTCAGTAATCTCGTGCACATGTCAGGAGAGCTGTGGGAGACCTTCACCCAACCTGGGGTGCGGCTGGCCACGAGCTACTACTCCGATAACGCCGCCGAACACGAGGCGATCACGAGGGGCCGGGGCAACCAAGCCCGGACCAAGGCCAATATCATCGAGGCGCTGCGCCGGTCTGTTCCGATGCGGGTCGGCTTGGTTGACGTGCAGGACGGCCAACGGATTGAGCAGGCCCGCGCCGAGTTGAAAGCTCTTGGTGTGACCGAGATCGGCACTGATCACCTCCGTCAGGTCGGCCGTGGAATCCGGCAACGCCGACCGGGTATTGATCAGCTCTGCGGGCGCTGTGCCCGGGGAAAGGTCGCGGTGTCGCCGAACGGTGACGTATGGCCGTGTGTGTTTGCGCGGTGGATGCCGGTAGGCAACGTCCGGCGCAGGACGCTGACCCGGGTCAACTCGGCTGACCTTGCGCTTGTCGATCATTGGCGACGCTACCTCGAACACCCTGCCGCTTATCTCCGCCACCTCACCGAGTTATGACTCACCCCGCCCTCGCTCCGGAACCCGACACCGACGCGGACGCGACGTTTCGCAATTGGATGCGGCTCAACCTTGTCCGGGCCGCCGAGCAGTTCGGGTTGTCGGTGACCGGAGCGCCGGTTTTCGGGTGGCGGCTGCGCTCGATCGGCGCTGTTGCGCACGGCCCGAGCGGGGCCTGTTGGCTGCGGGTGGTGTCCGAACAGCCGCGGTGGGCAACCAGTGAGTTCTGGACTGGTAATCAGGACGCCAACACTCTCACCGAATTACCCAAGCCCGTCGTCCTGGCGAGCACTGAGTGGGACGAGGCGGAGTGGCGGTCCCAGCGGGCCGAGGTCATGACCTTGCTACCCGGCGAACCATGCTCATCCAGCGATGTCCTGCGGACCAAGGTTGAGCTGTCGGATCGGTGGTGGAGCGAGCTACGCCGATCCCTTCGTCAGTTGGCCGGCGTCCCCACGACCCGGATCACCGTGACCCAGAGCAGAGTCAATGGCCTGGTCCGGGTCGCGTTCGGTCAGCACCGCAGCGTCCAGATCAACCACTGGGAAACGGTCCACGGGGATCTTCATTGGGGCAACCTGCTGCAACCGCGGCTCGGGATTCTCGACTGGGAGATGTGGGGACAAGGTCCGGTGGGCACCGATACCGCGACTCTGTATTGCTACAGCCTCCTCAGTCCTGACATGGCTTGCAGAGTGCACAGTGAATTCGCGGACATTCTCGACGGCCCGGACGGGATCGTTGCCCAGCTATGGGTGGCGGCATGCCTGCTGAAGCGGATAAAGAATTCGGGTGACTTCCCGGACCTGGAAACACCTCTCCGAAAACAGATCGAAAAACTTGTCTCATGACCGGGGATGGGGTTCATCTATGGCTAGCTCACCGCACCGGGGGATGCTAAGTACGAGTGTGACAAGGAGAGGTGACGGCTGGATAATTCGTGGCCAGGCGCGTTCTGGCGTCACCGAGCTCATCCTTTGGGACTGGGTCGGCGTGGGCCCCACCCACTCGGGGGCGGCCCGCTCCATCATCAGCAAGGTGGACTCCACCAGTCCGGTCCGGCCGAGCCGTATCTGGGTATGGGCGAGGTCGGCACCCAGCCTGCTCACCGAATCGCTTCTGCGGCGCGCTCGACCAGCCTGGCGTCGGCACCGCACCGGGCCGCTGCGCGCACGCACTGCGGGCAGTACAACCGCTCGGTGTCGCACTCGCAGTCCTCGGGGTGCAACGAATCCGGCAGGGTGTCCGCGGCCAGCAGCGCTCCACACAACGTTAGATAGGCCCCATATTGGTGGCCCTCGGTCACCAC
>JBOHHD010000280.1:0-2090 GCA_050700515.1 Pseudonocardiaceae bacterium | reverse complement strand
GAGCTGGCCGTGGCCGCCTGTGCCGCGGTCGTGCACCTCACCCGCGGTGGGGGCAACCGGGTCGGTGCGGTGGTGAGCACCGGCGCCGAGATGCTGCGGGTCCCGGCCAGGGGCGGGCTGCCGCACGCCCGCGGGATGATCCGCCGGATCGCCGAGCTGCCGCGCGCCACCGAGGGCGTCCGCGGCGATCTCGCCGTGACGCTGGAGCAGTTGCGCCGCCCGCCGCGCCGCCGCGGCCTGGTGGCGGTGATCTCGGACTTCCTCGGCCCCCGATCCCGGGAGCCGTTCGGCAGCGACATGTTCGACTGGGAACGGCCGCTGCGGGCGCTGTCCGCCCGGCACGATCTGATCGCGATCGAGGTGCTCGACCCGCGGGATCTGGAACTGCCCGACATCGGCGCGGTGGTGCTCGCCGACCCGGAGACCGGACGGCGCAAGGAGATCGTGACCACGCCGTTGCTGCGCCGGGAGTTCGCCGCCGCCGCCGCCGCACACTGCGCTGACGTGTCCGCGGCGCTGCGCCGCTGCGGCGCCAGCCGGCTGACGCTGCGCACCGACTCGGACTGGGTGGCCGACATGGTGCGCTTCGCGGTCGCTCGCAAGCGCCGCTGGTCGGGAGGGGCCGGGTGAGCCTGGGCGGATTCACCGCGCCGATCTGGTTCCTGCTGCTGGTGGTCGTCGCGGCGTTGGTGGCCGGCTATGTGTGGATGCAGGGCAGGCGGCAGCGACACCTGCTGCGGTTCGCGAACTTCGCCATGCTGGAGAGCGTCGCGCCACACCGCCCCGGCTGGCAGCGCCATGTGCCGGTGGCCTTGCTGCTGACCGCGCTGGTGCTGCTGACGGTCGCGCTCGCCGGCCCCACCGCCGAACAGAAGGTGCCGCGCAACCGGGCCACCGTCATGTTGGTCATCGACGTGTCGCTGTCCATGCAGGCCACCGATATCCAGCCCAGCCGGCTGGCCGCGGCGCAGCGCTCGGCGAAGGCGTTCGCCGAGGACCTGACCCCGGGTGTCAACCTGGGTCTGATCTCGTTCGCTGGCTCGGCCACGGTGCTGGTCTCCCCGACCACCGAGCGCGCCGCGATCACTCAGGCGATCGACAATCTCAAGCTCGCCGAGGCCACCGGTACCGGCGAGGCGATCTTCGCCGCCTTGGCCGCGATCGATGCGTTCGGCGCCGTGGTCTCCGATGCGCAGGGACCCCCGCCGGCCCGCATCGTGCTGTTGGGGGACGGAAAGCAGACGGTGCCCACACCCGATCCCGACGATTCGCGCGGCTCGTTCAGCGCCGCCCGCGCCGCGGCGGAAGCCAAGGTGCCCATCTCCACCATCTCGTTCGGCACGGAGTACGGCCGCGTCGAGATCAACGGCACCTGGCAGGAAGTACGCGCCGACGACGAGTCGATGCAGCAGATCGCGGACCTGTCCGGAGGCGAGTTCTACGACGCCGACAGCGCGGGCCAGCTCAGCGAGGTCTACGACACCCTCGGTGAGCAGATCGGCTATGAGACCAAGCAAACCGACGCGAGCAAACCCTGGCTGATCGCGGGCACCATCGCCGCCATCCTCGCCACCGCCGCCGCCCTGGCCATCGGCCAACGCCTGCCCTAGCGCGGTGACTGGAAACCCTCGGTGGTCTCCGGGGGAGGACTGTCGCAGCGTAGGTCGGTGCCACTACAGGCAACTTCGCCCCGAAGTTGCGCTCTGCGCCACCGGCACAGCAGATCCACCCTTGTCTCCTGCCTGAGACAGCCCAGGCCACTGGGACTCCCGAGGCCGAACAAAACTCCAAAGACCCGCCCGACCAAGCTGCCAACCCGAATCAGATCGGCTCCCCGGCCGGTAACCGGGCATGATCCGGATGGACCGCCCGGAAGGGGCCGGACCCCGGTAGATCTCACCGCCATCACTCCTGGAGATCCCCTGGCTCCAGTTCTCCGGGCTCACCCGGCGGACCTCGTCGGGCGACCATCCTCGCAAGCTGTTGATCGAACTCCCAGCTCGCCGAAGCCATTATCGCTACGGTCAACGCGGCCGCTGACGACCTGCGGCGTGAGCGAGTCCGCCGAGCTGCTCGGGTTCGCCCTGGAG
>JBOHHD010000279.1:0-4410 GCA_050700515.1 Pseudonocardiaceae bacterium | reverse complement strand
GATGACACCGTTCGGATCGATTTTGCGGGCCCGGTTGCTCCCCTGGTCCCCGAGGTAGATGCTGCCGTCCCGGTCCACCGCGATGCCACGCGGTTGGGCCAGTTGGGCCGTTGCCGCGAGCCCGCCGTCGCCGGAGAAACCCCGGATACCGCTGCCGGCGACCGTGCTGATCCCCCCGTCGGCATCCACCTTGCGGATCCGATCGTTGCCGGTGTCCGCGATGTACAGGCTGCCGCTCTGATCCACCGCGACGCCTTCTGGGAGGGTGAGCTCAGCTACGGCGGCAGGCCCGCCATCGCCGGCGAACCCCTCAGTGCCGCTGCCGGCGATGGAGGTGATCATGCCGGCCGCATCGACCTTGCGGATCCGACCGTTGGCGGTATCCGCGATGTACAGGTTGCCCGAATCATCGACGGCTAGTGCCAGGGGAAAGCCGAGCTGGGCTTGCGTGGCGGGCCCCCCGTCCCCGGAATAGCCTTCGACGCCGGTGCCGGCGACCGTGCTGATCCGGCCATTCGGATCTATCCTTCGCACTCGGCGCCCCTCGGCCTCGGCGACATAGAGGTTATCGCTGTTGTCGATAGTGATATCCACCGGGAACCGGAGCTGGGCCGATACGGCCGGGCCACCGTCCCCGGTGGATTCCTGCGTTCCGTTGCCCGCAATCGTCGTGATCGTGCCGGATGGGTCGATCCTCCGGACTCGATGGTTGTAGGTGTCTGCGACGTAGAGATTGCCCGCACCGTCCAAGGCGATCCCCTGCGGATTCCATAGCTGGGCCTGCGTGGCCGGGCCGTTGTCCCCCGAATAGCCCTTCGGGCCGGTGCCGGCGATCGTGTTGATCGCCCCTGACGGATCCACCTTGAGAATGCGATGGTCTTTACCGAGTGTGCTGAGATAAACGCCGCCGGCCGAGTCGATGGCGAACGCGTCGACTTTCTGGATCAACCGATTAGCTGTTTCCTCCGTAGGTGAGGAGTCGCCGCCTAGCGGCGGGTCCCTCCGCAGCGTTTCGAATATGACCAGCGCGGAAATAAGGAGAACGGCGACCGTGGCGACTCCGATGATCTTGCGGCGCCTGGTGGTCCGGATGGTCGGTCCGGCCGGCGGCTGCTCGATGCCGGAGGAGGGCGGAGCCGGCGGCCACGTCGTCCGTGGCTCCACCGGAGTGGCATGGACCTCCTCGTGCAGCGCATCGACGAATGCTCCGCAGCTGGGATAGCGATCGGCGGGCTCCCGTGCGGTGGCCTTCGCCAGGATCACGTCCACCCCTGCGGGCAGATCGGCCCGGTGGTCGCTGACCCTGGGTGGCTTTCGGTCCAGCTGGGCGGCCCGCACGGACTCGAAGCTGCTGCCCGGAAAGGGCGGGGAGCCGATGAGACACGCGTAGGCAACGCAGCCCAGGGCGTACACGTCGATGGCAGGCGCCGAGGGGACTCCGTCAATCCGCTCGTGGGCCATGTACGAGGGCGTGCCGGCGAGCATGGTGCGGCTCAGCGCCGGACCCTCGTACTGCCTGGTCAGGCCGAAGTCGGAGAGATAGGCGTGCTCGGTCCGATCCGCATCGCCGACGTGCTCGATCAGGATGTTCCCCGGCGTGACGTCGCGATGAACCAGACCCTTGGCGTGGGCCGCGTCGAGAGCTGAGACGACTTGGCGCAGAATCGCGCAGGTCCGCCTGAAATCGAGCCGACCGTTGGCATCCTTGATCACGGTGGCGAGGTCAGGGCCATCGATGAGGCGCATGGCCAGGTAGAGCGTCCCGTCGGCTTCGCCTGCGTCGTAGACGGGCACGATATGGGGATGGTCGAGCGCGGCGGCCATCTTTGCCTCGCGCTCGAAGCGGCGTCGGAAGTCCGGGTCGTCGGCCAACTGAGGAGCCAACAGCTTCAGCGCACAGGTCCGATCGAGATGCCGGTGCATCGCCCGGTATACGACGCCTCCGCCGCCCCGGCCAATCAGCGCGTCGATGCGATACCCCGCGACCTGACTGCCGATGTCGAGGGCCACCGCACCGTTCCCTTCCCGTGTTCAGCGGCGCGACGGAGATGACGCGCCGCTGACGACCACTCTCATGACCATTCTGAAAAGCTCTTGCGGTGAATCGGTGCAGCCTTGCCCGCCGTGCTCCGCCACCTCTCTCTTGTGCTCCTGCGAGCTGGAACCCGCATAGATGAAGAACGGGGTCTGGTTTCCTTGCCCACGCAGCGAATCCAGCAAGGCGTAACCTTCCTTCGGTCCTTCTCGACGGCTCATGTCAGAAATGATCGCGACGAAACTCTGACCGGCGACTTCCTTCAGCGCTTCGTCCGTGGAGTGGGCGAGGGTGAAGCTCAGCCCCATGGCCTCGAAGGCTTGCCGCTCGTTGATGTTGTTGTGCGGCCGGTCATCCACCCACAGAATGTGATTTCGCCAGGAGGGTCGGGACGGATCGGTACTCGTCAGTGTGGCCTCCTGTACAGAGGCCACCACGGCCTGGATATCTATTTCTGATGCCGGAGATTCGCTCTTCACCGAGGCGATCGCCAATGATGCGGTGGCCACCAGACTTCTGACGTAGTTTTCCTCGTTCCGGAAGTCGCTCGGTGCGAAAAGTTTATTACTGTGCCGGCTGACGAGCCACGCGAAGACGCCGAGTACCAGCACCGGGAAGATCACGAGAAAGTAGATGAGCAGCCTCCTCTCCAACGGGGTGAACGATGCCCCGAAGGCCGTGAGCAGAGATGCGAACCCGTAAACCAGCACGATGAAGAGAGCGATGATACCAAGCGGGTTGCGAGCCAGCTTCTGTGCCATGTCACCGAATTGATGGGTCTCACTCATCTCGTTTGCTCTCACTCAATTATCTTGGCTGGCGTACCGGCGCCGGTGTCAGGAAGACGGCACCACCGTGAACATGGCGGTGCCCGCGTCGATGCTGAGCACCGTGATCTGAGACGGATCCCGCGCGGATTTGACCCATTGGTGATCGTCCCCGGGGCGCCGCCAAGCTCGTGAGTGGGCCATACGGTCCATCCTCTCAGATCTTCCGATTGGTGAATCTCGAGGTTGCGGTCGGCGCGACCGTACTTCCTGCCGACCGCCGGAATGCGGATCACCGACTCGGCGTCCGAGCGGGGCGGGGCGGGGGTGGTCCGGTCACCAGCGATTTTCTTGCTTCGCCCGCGCCAGATCGTCCAGGATCGCTCGGTTGTCGGAAATAATCCGGCGCGTCTCCGCCTTCGTGGCCAACCCGTACGCCGAGTCCAGTAGCTCACCGATCTCCGCCATCGGTATTGGCCCCAGGCTGGCCATGAGGGCCAGGGCGCACTTGGTGAGCAGGACGGCCACGCTGTCGCGTGCGGTGGCGGTATCGCGGTGCCGCTGGTGAGAAGCCAGCCCGTCAAGTCGTCGCAGGGCCGGGACCACGGTGTGGTAGATGGTAGTGATCGCGTCACGTGGCCTGCCCGCGTCGAACTGGCCGGTGGCCTGGTCGGTCAGCCTGGTGATGGTGCGGTGCAGCGTCGCGGCGGCCTCGGTGAGCAGGTCGTCGGCTACGTTCTGCTCGGCGAACCAGCGCGCGGCGTGGTGCGTCAGCCGCATGGGGTCCTCCGATGCCGCGGCGAGGTCGACAACCGGCTTGACCAGGGCACGGGGCAGGGTGTCGCGGATCGCGTCGAGGGTAGATCTGCCGAGGCGGCGGTCATCGAGGGTGTGGAGCCGGGAGTGGATGTGGTCCCAGAATGCGGGGCGGCTCAGCAGGACGGTCCATCGCTCCGCGGCGTCGATCCACAGCTCGTCGCGTTCGGACTGTTCCCATGTGCTCCACCCGCCGGTTTGGGCATCGAGTTCGTGGTCCAGCGCGCGGGCATGGGCGCGCAGCGCCGCGTCATGATCACTGTGCAGTGAGCGCAGGCACGGACAGGTGGCGTCCGGGGTGTCCCAGAACCAGAACAGCTCCTCGATGAGGCGGTGCTGGGCGTCGGCGAGGTCGTCGAAGGCGGCACCCACCTGATGGGGGGTGGCCGGTGCGGGCAGCGGGAGCTCGCTGCCGCTCCGGACGCAGGCACCCACGGCCAGCGCGGCGGTGGCCTGCTGGCGACGCTCCCGGACAGTGCCAGCACTGGCACCGGTGGGTAGGCCGGTGATGCGGAAGGCGTTGCGCCGGTACAGATCCGGCCCGGAAATCTCCAGCAGCCGGGCGGCTACCGCCGCGCCCGACGTCCGTCGTGCCGGTCACCTCAACCACCCTCGGTATCTCGTCGTGCTCACCGAACATCAGGTATGGATCACGGCATCGCCTCGGGAGGGGTCCCGCGCGGCATCCCTACGGTCGGCGGTGAAGTGGCGAATCCGTTCAGCGGTTCGATTCCGGCCCGCTATTCGCCGCGCCGCTCGATCAGCTCGGCGCGAGCCCGGATCTGCTCGGCG
>JBOHHD010000278.1:0-11652 GCA_050700515.1 Pseudonocardiaceae bacterium | reverse complement strand
GTGCTGGAGCACTCAACGCCACTCACGGGTGTCAGTACGTGGGCAAAGAGGGGTCGACCTGGTTGGCCCAGGCGAGTACCCCACCGCCGACGTGCACGGCGTCCCGGAAACCGGCCTTGTGCAGCGCGGCCAGCGCCTCGGCGGAGCGTTGGCCGGATTTGCAGTGCAGCACCAGTGGCTTGTCCTGAGGGAGCTCGGCCAACGCAGCTCCGGACAGGATGCGGTCCTTGGGGATCAGCGTGGAACCCGGTATCCGGACGATCTCGTACTCATGCGGCTCCCGGACGTCGATCAGCGCGAAGTCCTTACCGGAGTCGATCATCTCTTTGAGCTCGGCGGCGGTGATGGTCGATCCCGAGGCGGCCTGCTGCGCGTCGTCGGAAACAACGCCGCAGAATGCCTCGTAGTCGATCAGCTCGGTGATCGGGGCAGCCGAAGGATCCTTACGGATCTTGATCGTGCGGTAGCTCATCTCCAGTGCGTCGTACACCATGAGCCGTCCCAGCAGCGTCTCCCCGATCCCGGTGATCAACTTGATCGCCTCGGTGACCATGATCGAACCGATCGACGCGCAGAGCACGCCGAGCACCCCACCCTCGGCACAGGAGGGCACCATCCCGGCGGGCGGGGGTTCGGGGTAGAGGTCGCGGTAATGCAGTCCTTGTCCCCCGGGGGCGTCGGCCCAGAACACCGACGCCTGGCCTTCGAACCGGAAGATCGAGCCCCACACGTAGGGCTTGCCCGCCAGCACCGCCGCATCGTTCACCAGATAACGGGTGGCGAAGTTGTCGGTGCCGTCCAGGATGAGGTCGTAACCGGCGAAGATGTCCAGCGCGTTGGACGAGTCCAGCCGCACCGGGTGCAGGTTCACCTGGACGAACGGATTGATCTCCCGGATGGAGTCGCGGGCGGACTCGCCCTTGGGTCTGCCGATGTCGGACTGGCCATGAATCACCTGGCGCTGCAGGTTCGACTCGTCGACCTCGTCGAACTCGACGATGCCCAGGGTGCCGACCCCGGCCGCAGCCAGGTAGAGCAGCGCCGGACTGCCCAGCCCGCCCGCACCGATCACCAGCACCTTCGCGTTCTTCAGCCGCTTCTGGCCGTCCATCCCCACGTCGGGAATGATCAGGTGGCGGCTGTAGCGGGCCACCTCTTCCTTGGTCAGCTCCACGGCGGGCTCCACCAGCGGTGGAAGGCTCATCTGGTGCACTCCTCGGGGTGTCGGCGCTGTCCTTCACAACTACAACGCCCCCCGTGCGGTTGCTCTTCCCCCGGTATCAGTTAACCGTCCTCAGTTCACCGTGGGAAATGGCCAGGCGTTGGGCTCACACACCTGCCCGTCGCTGGCCACCCGATCGGTGTTCAGTGCGGCGAGGTAGTCGTTGGCCACCCCCCAGGTCTGCTGCATCATCACCGGCGCCAACTGGCCGCTCACGTCGCAGGAGGTGTGCGGGAAGCCCAGCCCGTGCCCGACCTCGTGGTTGATCACGTACTGCTGGTACTGCACCACGTTGCCCTGGAAGGACACCGCACCGCGGGCCCAGCGGGCGGTGCTGATCACCGCCCGGCGCTCGTCGCCCACCCAGCAGGAGGCGTCGAAGGGTATCCGGTAGCCGCAGATCTCGCGGGTGGTCAGCTGTGAGGTGAGGCTGATCCGAAGATCCGCCGCGTCGGCGTCATCGATGCGCTGGAACTGATACTGCCCGCTGCCGATCCAGCTCTTCGGGTTGTTCAGCGTGTTGTCCACCGTCGTGGCGAAGCCCTGTGACCCGCCCTCCAACTCGACGCCGTCCTCGACCTCGACGGTGTAGGTGAACAGCTGGCCTGTTCCGAATGGCGCGCCCGCACCGGGGATCACCTGCCACGCACCGGCACCCTCAGCGGTGAACGGCCCGCCGCCGGGCAGTTCCGCGGATACTTTGATCGCCTCGAAAGCCGGTCCACCCACCGGGTTGGGGATCAGGGGCTTGCGCTGATCACCGCCGGTGGGCGTGTCATCGAAGATATCCTGGGCGGCCCGGTCCGAGGCCAGCAGGCTGGCCGGCGAACCGACCACGTCCAGCAGCGCGAGTACGGTGAGCGCCACGAGCAGCGGCAGCGCATAGATCCGCCAGCCGTAGGTGGACATCACCCGGGACAGGCGGCCGAGAGCGCCACGTTTGACACTGCGGTGTCGCGGCGCCTGGGGGGGCGGCGGCCGAGGATCCCAGGAAGCAGCCAGGGGCTGGTCGTCGGCGAATCGGGCGCCCAGGCGCCGGTCGCAGCGCTGTGTGGAGATGCGCTCGTCGTTGCTCCGCGGCCCGGCGGGCCGGTGCGAGGCTACCGGGCGGGAGCGGGCGACTTCGGGCGTTCGGCCCGCAGGATCGGCTCGCGTCGGGCTGGTCACCGGGCAAGCGTGCCATACGTAACCCTGTGCAACATAGGGTTACCACTTGTAATGATGAAATGGCTAAAGCCGACCTAAGCACTGCTCCGGAGACCGGCGTAGCGCCCGGACCAGGATCCTGTAAACAGCGCTCCCCTGACATTGCCGACGGGGGGCTGTCCCCAGGTAGGGTCATTCAAACATCTGCGAGGGGAAGCGTGAGGAGGCCGATGACCGAGACGGCATCGTCCCGAACAGGCCCTGCACCCCGGGGGATTCGGATGCCTCGAGATGAACGACGGGCCCAGTTGCTCGCCGCAGCGACCGAGGTGTTCGTCAACCACGGTTACCACGCCACCGTCATGGACGACATCGCCGAGCACGCGGGGGTCAGCAAGCCGGTGCTCTACCAGCACTTCCCCGGCAAGCTCGAGTTGTATCTGGCGCTGTTGGAGCGCCATGCCGACGAGCTGGTCCGCCGCGTGCTGGGAGCCATCGACGAGACACACGACAACGCACAACGGGTACGCAGCGCGGTCGGTGCCTATTTCGACTTCGTCGACGGTGACGGCGAGGCGTTCCGTCTGGTGTTCGAGTCCGACCTGTGCAACCAACCCGAGGTGCAGGCTGTCGTGGAGCGGGCGAACATCGCGTGTGTGGAGGCGATCGCGCAGGCCGTGGTGGCTGATGTTGGCCTGGACACCGACCGGGCCAGGTTGGTCGCGGTCGGGGTCGTCGGGGTCAGCGAGCACAGCGCCCGGTATTGGCTCGCCCATCGGCGCCAGGTGCCCAAGGAGGAGGCCGTGGCACTGACCGCGTCCCTGGCCTGGAAAGGCCTGGCCGGCTTCCCCCTGCAGCACAGCTGAGCCACGGTCCGCGAGCCCGCCCCGACGCCCAAGCCCACCACAGACGCACGAACCCACCACAGACGCCCAAGCCCACCGTTCAGACCTCGGCCAGCAGGAACCAGCGCCTCAGAATGGAGGCGATTTCGCACTGGCCGGCGGTGTGGCCAAGGGTGGTGGGTGCTTCGGCTCGGGTGGCCTTTCCGGGATGGGGTCGTCATCGTCCAGGGACGCCGGAGCCGGGACGTCGGAGTAGGACTTTCGGGATAGTGGTTGAGGGGAATCGGTGCTGATCGGTTGCGGATGAGTCCGGTATCGCCGCCCGAGGGGGCTGATCCAGACGAGCCCAGGCAGGTGACACACCAGGCGGCCGGAAGCCAGCACTGGGTGAGGCAGGAACGTAGACGCGGACAGCGCCAAGCATCTTCGGTATGGCTGTAGTTCAGTTGGATCGAGTGGAGCGACCGGGTAGGAGCTACCCGACGCCGTCGATGAGCTGTGATGCCACCGTCGGGTCAATCAGGTTCGACCAAACTTGCTCCCCAGGCGCCAGAGCGCGGTGCGGCATGGCGAACTCCGGGAACCAGGCATTGCGATCGCAGCCGGGCACCAGATCGAGGATCACGATGAGCAGGTTCCTGGGAACCGAACCAAGGATGCGCAGGGCGATGTAGGTTTCGTGACCGGAATCCGCCCGCACGAGAACGCCGAGTGCGGCGTTGGCTGCCTGGGCAGTGTGCTCGTGGCCATCGAGCAGCGAAGCACGGATGAGACGGCGCACTGTGGTGTCAAGTTCGCGGATCAGCCGGACGGCTCCCTCTGCTGCGAAGCGATCTTGATCAGCATCGCTGGGCAGCCACTGGGTTACGTCCGTGTCGGTGGTCAGCGGCGGGGTGTGTTGGGTGTTGTAGCGGGCTCGCGCGCTACGGGCGGCGTGGGCCAGCGTCTCGTAGAAATCGTCATGACTTCCCTCTTCGCGCCAGCCGGCTGCTACCATCCATGGCCTGCCGGCGGCGTCGATCCAGACTGCCCCGCGCCATCGTTGGGCTTTCACCTTGAACAGCACGGTGGCATCGATCGAGCTGATGCGTTCACGTCTGATGCTCTGTTCGGCGAACTGCTGGTTGGTCTTACGCAGCAAGGGGTGATCAAGTTCGTCGAGCGGATCATCGATAGGCGAGATCTTCAGGCCGAGATCATCGGTGAGGCAGCGCAGTGTCGGGCGGACTGGCATCTACTGCTCGCGGACACCGCCGAGCTCGGCAAGCCGCTCGGCAGACAGGTCAGTGAGGGCCGCAACGCGGCTGCTCGTGGTGCCGTCGAGGATCTTCATCGTTTCCTGAAGAGCAGTGTTGATTTGCTCACGACGGGCGGTGAGATACTCCCGGACGGCCTCAGCGAGAAGCTCCTTCTGCGTCATGCGCAGCGCAGTCGCGCCGTGCGCCAGCAAGGCATGGGTCGCCTCATCGACCTTGACCGGGGCAGTCTGCACAGCCATCAGCAACCTCCTTGGTACCCAAGGATACTTAGATACCGTCGACATCGTCAACACCAGATAGGCGGGTGTAGTAGATCCAGCCCACTGATCCAGACGAAATGCCCTGGCTGGGGTGGCGCAGGCGCCAGCCGCCGACGTGCTTGAGCCGATGATCATGCCCGCAGAGCGGCCCGGAGTTCGTGTCGGAGGTGATACCGCCGTAGGCGTGATCGATCGTGTGGTCGAGGTCGGCGTGACAGGCCGAACAGCGGCATCCCAGGAAGACACAGAATCGGTCCCGGATCTGAACTCGGCGACGCAGCGCGGCGCCAGCGAACCGAGCGGTGGGGTCCTGCGCGAGGGGGCCACGCCGGGAGTACTGATCGGCGATGTCGGCGATGACCGCGGCCCATTCGCCGCACGCGTCGGGGTGGGCGGCGAGTTCGATCAGCAAGGTTGCGGGCAGGTGCATTTCGACGCTCCCGCCCCGGGCGGGCGGCAATGTGTCGCAGTTCGGCTGGGGAGAATGGTGGGGCCGACGACGGGTGAGGTCGCCGAGGAGCAGCTTGGCCTTCGGTATCGGTGATGGCGTAGCGCCATTCGGCACCACGCTGAGCCACGGCGACGGCCCGAGCGATCTCCGCGGTGACCGGCCCCCAGCCGGGGATCCCCCCGGGTGTTGATCCCGCCCGAGCAGCGTGGCCAGCCCGATCCGCAACTCCACCCCCGCCCGAACTCGACCCGGCCGCGCCCGCGCAGTCAGCCGTCACATCCTGGGCACGATCTTCGGTGTTCGCGGCGGCCAGCAGTTCAGCGATGATCTCGTCGCGATGCATGTGCTGCCATCGGCCGTCCAGGAGACCGAGGGAGATGTCGGCGCGTAGCGGACCGATCCGCCCCGGATGCCCGGCGCGTTTTGCGGCCTTCGCGAGTTCCTCGACGTGCGCGCACGCGGCGGTCGGCTGGCCGACGGGCAGCTGCGAGCCGGTGATGGTGGCGGTGCCGTCGTCGCCGAGGTAACCGATCACCTTCCGCTCCCGGACCGCAGTCGCGTAGCACCGGGCGGCCCAGTCGGGATCGAGCGCGATGGCCAGCTTTTTAATCCGCGCCGCCAGCTCCCCGGTGGTGAGCCGGCCGGCCGCAGGGAGCAACCGGTCACACACCGCATCGGCCTGCTCGTCGGTGAGGTCGGCACACAGCTCAGTGAACAACCACGCCTTGCTACGGCAGATCCGGCCGCCTTCCAAAGCGGCGAACACGCTGGGCGTCCGCAGCATCAGGGCCTGCGCGAAACCGTATTCTCGATCGGCGGCATTGCGGGTCCAGGCCAACGCGGCCGGCGCAGCATCCGGCATCACACAGCCCGACCTCCGCCATGGTGGCCAGCAACCGGGCCTGTTCATAAGCCGGCTGCCGAGCCCTCTGGATTGAAATCAACAGAGATGGTGGTCGTGACGATCTCAAGAGTGCGGCGACCGGCTGGCCTTGGGTTCCGGACTCGCCTGACCGCTCGTCGCGGTCATGGTGGCTAACGGTATCGACGGCACTGGTAACCAGGCAACTCCCTTTCGGTTCCACCGTGGTGCTGTGCCGGCGGGACAGCCGGTGTCCAGTGCGGGTTCGTCAGCCAGCGGCGGGGACCGCTCGTATGCCACAAGCTCCTTCCGATCAGGCGCAAGCGCCGTCATGAGTTCGAGCGCAGCTGCGGAGACCATCTTGCTGTCGTCGTCGATCAAGTGGCGGATCTGGTTGATGACTTCCGTTTGGACGAGGTCGTTGCCCTTTCGGCGCAGATAAGCAAAACCTTTAAGAACGGTCAGCCGTTCATGCACGATTGGGCTTTCAATCGCCTCACGGACAGGAGCAGGTGCACGCCAGTGAACGTTGCGGGCGATAGTGATCCCGCCCTCAACGTTCTCCATTTTTTGGGGCGCTGGTGCGGCATCTCCTCGATGACGCGATCATGTACGTAGCTGCACAGCTCATCCAGCGCGATATCGCCGTCACTATCGAGGTCGGCCTCGCCCGTAGTCAAGCCATCGACAAGATATTGGGTAAACACCGACCGGGTTCCACTCCCGATGAGGCGATCTCCTTCAAAAGGAGACTGAGTAGCGTCAGATGTGGTGAGTACCACCCGACCCCGGCCCTGGAATTTCTCCAGTGTGTGCACCTCGGTGTCGACTTGGAGAGATGACCGGCAGGGAAGGCCCCGCTGTAGTAGCAGTCGAGTATAAGAACCTTCTGTCGCAACGAGCAGGAGTCCATGGCATTGTCAATCTACTGGGCCGAAACGGGGTGAAGAGCAGATTGTCGTATCTGGTGTCCGCCATGGCCAGATAGAGACGTCCGTCGTCATCTTTGACGCCATGTCCGGTGAAATACAGCAAACGTCAGATCGTCGCGGCGCCGATTGCGGTAGAAATCGCCGATGGCCCGACCCACGAAATGATGCGGCTCGTTGAGCAGAACAGTGACATCAAAGCCGGCGATCTTATGCGTCGATCAACGCAGCACTTGGCGCCGGGGGTGCGTTGTCCGAACTGATCAGGGCGACGGCCTCGACGGCGAGCCGGGTCGGAGCTGGGCGATCATCACCGGACGTCGACCGGGGCAGTGATCGTGTCCCGATCCACCTCGGAGGTGCCGACGGTGACCGCAAGCTGCCATTGCCCCGTCGCCGGGATCGTCACGGTGCCGATGTAGTGCCCGGCTGCGAGCTTGCGCAGCGCTACCGCGATCGGTCCCAACGAGCGGTCCGGGGAAGTCAACATCACCGTGGTCTCGGGCACGTCCAGCAGGGCGCCGGCGGTATCCAGTACGGACAGATGAATCTCATTTCGGCCGACGGCAGCGGGGAACACCGCGAGATCCACCGTGCCCTGTGCGGCCACCCCACCGGTGTCGAAGCCGATCCTGGCGGTGACCGGCGTCGGCCACGATTGGGCGTTGACACCAGCTCGGGCCTGCTCAGCCCGCTGCGCGGCCGCCGCTTCGATCTGCGCGCTCCGGGCGGGCTGGTTGGTCACCAATACCGCCGTCACTGCCAGCACGACCGCGGCGATCCCGGCCTCCGCGCCGACCATTCGGCGCAACCGGGCGACTTCCTGCCTACCGGGTCCCCGCCGCGCCCTTCGTTTGGCCGAGATGGACCGCTGCGGTGCTTCGCCATAGTACCGGTGCACCCAGGCGCGGCTGAGGGCACCGATCCCGATCAGCAGGATCACCAGCACCACCTTGCCCACTAGTAGCCACCCGTAGGAGGTGGTGACCAGCGCGGTAGGACTGCCGACCTGGCGCCAGCTCTGGTAGCTGCCGGTGACGACCAGCGCCGCGACACATACCAGGGCCGCTCGGGAGAATGCAGGACCGACGGAGCGCATCGTCGCGATCTCTCCGGTACGCAGCAGCACGCCACAGAGCACCACCAACCCGCCCAGCCACACGCCCATCGCCACCAGGTGCACCACGTCCACGGGCAGGGCGATCACCGCCTGCCGCCCCACCGCGCTGTGCCCGGCGACGCTCCAGGTGGCGGCCAGCAGAGCGGCCCCGCCCAGCACGCCACCAACCCGCCACGCGCGCCCGCCCGGCATCGGCGATGCCAGGCGGGCCAACAACAACGCCAGGAGCGGCGCTATCAGCGCGAGCAGCAACAGGCGCACCAGGACGGCCGCACCCATCCGGGTCTCCAACGTGATCGACAGCAGATCGAGATCGACAGCGCTGCTCAGCGGAGCCTGCGTCAGCTGCGGGCCGAAGAGCAACAGCACCACCCCCGTCGCAACCACCAGGGCGGACCAGGCGGACCACACCAGCCTGCGCATCGCCGGATACCGCGATCCCTCCGGCCACCACCCAGCCAGAAAGAACGCCGCACCGATCAGCAAGGCCAGCGCCGCGAAGGCGAACAACCGTGCGACCCCGTAGAGCATGGTCACCGTGGACATGGACAACGACTGCTAAGAGCGGCTAGGGAACGGACGGCAGTGGTAATGCCGCGTTACCCGGTTCGACATCGAGGTAGGTCACCATGCCCTTCATTCCCTCCGGGGTCTCAGAATGAGAGAAGATGTGACAGTGCAAGAGCCATTTTCCTGGGCTCGGTGGCACAAACACGAAGTCGTAGGTCTGACCGGGGCTAGCGGTCACGGTATCCATCTTCGGAGGAAATTGTATCTTATTGCCATCCTGGGCGACCAGCTCGAAAAAGCCGCCATGCATGTGTATCGAATGAATCAGCTCGGGCCCCGACCCGATGATCCGGATCCGCACCCGTTCGCCGACCTTCGCCTTCAGTGGCCTCGTCGCAGGAAAACTCTTACCATTGAGCACAAAGCCCAGTGCACCGTCGTTGAATACGGCACGGTAATCGCGATCAGCGCGGATGCCACCGGTCCTTGGCTCGATCTCCAAAGAACCGTACAATCCTTTTGCGACCTGAGGTCCGCCCATATGCGAGTGGTACCAATGGGTTCCGGTGGATATTGCTGTCCACTCGTAGGTGAAGGTCTCACCGGGCATGATCGGATGCTGAGTGAGATGGGGAACACCGTCCTGAACGTTGGGGAGGTTCATGCCGTGCCAGTGCACCCCGGTCTCCTCGGGAAGAGCGTTCTGCACCAGGAACCGAACCCGGTCACCTTCGTTGATGCGAATTGTCGGGCCGGGCACGGTACCGTTGAATGCCCAGGCCTCCCTGACGTCACCGGGTGATACCTCCCACCGCACCGGCGCCATCCGAAGCTTGAAGACCTTCACGTCTCCCACGACGTCGTAGGGCGCCGAGAAGGTGCCGTCCCCGAGGTCGAAGGCTCCCACGGCGCTGTCAGCGGCCGTAGTCGGGCCGATGTCGGTCAGGTCCGGCGGTGCCAGTGGCGGGGCGGGGACCGGCTCCGGCGGTGCCAGTGGCGGGGCAGGAGCCAGCTCCGGCGGTGCCAGTGACGGCGGAGATGTCAGGTCCGGTGGCGTCGGCAACGGCAGGGGTATCGCCGAGCTGGTTGCTGTCGCCATGACACCGCCCACCAGGCCAAGGCTGAAGGTCACCGCGAACAGGACAGTGAAGAGCTTGAACGTCAGAGTCGAGCTGCGGCGCGGTCTGAGCACCATCCATTGCCACCAACGTTGACTACGCATGAGTTCCCTTCTCTACCCGCCGTCAGTGCGGAGTGGGACCGGCACCAGCACCGGGCTCCCCGCAGGGCCGCAGGATTGTCGAGCGATTGATGGCGAGGCGACGACCACGCCACCTCGCCATCGATCACAGGTGGCGATCCAGCACCGGTTGCGTCACCGGGCCGAGCTGGCACATCAGGGCAGCAGCCCTAGTAAGCCGTCCAGCAGGCCCAGTGGCCCCGGATCGGATTCCGGGGGTGGGGGAGGATCATCAGATGGTGGGGGCGGCGGAGGCGGGGGTGGAGGCTGCTCACCATTACCACCACTGATCCTCAGCTCCCCGAAGGTCTGCGGATGGTAGTTGCACTTGTAAGTCAAAGTCCCCGCCGACGACGCCGTGTAGGAGAACGAGGCGTTCGGACCAACATCGCCGGAGCTGAAACCGCCGCCGTCGGCCGTAATGGTATGGACAGTTCCGTCGGTCTCGTTGTTGGTCCATGTCACGGTGTCCCCGACGGCCATGTCCATCGTCTGCGGGTTGAACTGCAGATTCTTGATCGAGACCGAATGGTCGGCCTGGAGTACAACTGGAGCGTCGACCACGGAGAAACTCAACACTCCGAACGCAATCCCGATCGCGCCGACAATCGACACTGTCTTTTTCGGCATCGCAATCATATCTTCCTCTCCATCCTTCAGGTCCGGGGCCGGAAGAGGACCGGCCCCAGACCCTGAAGGACTTTGTTAACAGGCCGACACGTCGATCGGGTTGATCTGGCGGCAGGTGAGGTCCTGGCGCCACGCGGCCGGGATCTGCTGCGACCACCCGTTGTAGACCAGCGGGATTGCGAGCACGCCCTGTCCGCCCAATCCGACGTAATCTACGATTGTGTCGTCCATCGCGGTGTCCGCGTCAGGGTCGAGAACGAACTTCCCGACAATGGCGGCGTCAGTGATGTCGCCATCGGCATTGGGATCGGGGTCGACTACCTGCATCGCGTTGGAGAACTTGCTGGAGACATAAGCGTAGTATCCACCACCTTTCTTCGCACCGAAGTTGATGCCGTGGCATCCCGCGTCACATGCCAATTCCTTGACTACCGTGTCGGTACTCGGGTCAAATACCGAAATCGTCGAGGTCAGGGTGTTCGCCCCCAGCAGCACCTTGCCGTCCGGACTCACCGGAAGCTGGATCGGCAAACCGCCCCAGACACCCGACGTCTCTCCGCTCACCGGGTCGTAGTTCTCCCACAAGTCAATGATCTTGTTGTGGGTCTTGGCACCACCGCTGTTACATGCGTTGGCCTTCAAGGAGATACACGAGATGCTCTGGCCCAGGAAGTTAGCCTGGTAGTACTTCGACGCGTCCGGCATCATTCCCGAAGCGATCGGAAGCTCACCGGTCTGCTCCTTGCGGTGGGTACCGGAAGGAATATCGACCACTGTCGAGTCGTACGTGTTCACGTTCGGAGTGACCATGGTCTTGCCATCGGCGCTCATCCAGTGCGCGTGCGGATGGGCAATCCGCTCATCAGGAGTTCCCACCGGTATCCGACGATCAATCTGGGTAGCACCTGGAGCCAACTCGACCACCTCTCCACCACCATTGATGGCGACGTGCAGCTGGTCGGTGTCGGTCCTCGTCATCACATGCGATGGGTCTGTCCCGACTTCGATTTGCCGAACGAACTCGCCGCTTTCCCGGTCGAACACGTCCAACTTGTCGCTGAACCATTCCGTCTGATAGATGTACTGGTAGTTCCGGTCGGTCCACATATTGTGTGGGTTGTTCATGTTGATGCCAGGCGCTGCGATCTTCCGATCAATGGTCCAGTCCTGAACGTTGA
>JBOHHD010000277.1:0-1898 GCA_050700515.1 Pseudonocardiaceae bacterium | reverse complement strand
GAACTGAGCGTCACACCGGTGCCGTACGCCGGGTCACCGGCAGAGACGATCAAGTGTCCGCGCCGCGGAAGTCCTCAGGAGATACGGAATCGAGGAACTCCCGAAACTTCTCGACCTCGTTCTCCTGCTCGTCCGGGATGATCAAACCTGCCTCGGAGAGCACCGACTCCTCGGCATGGATGGGGACACCCACGCGCAAGGCGAGGGCGACCGAGTCACTCGGCCGGGCCGAGACCCGCACCCCACCGTCGAAGACAAGTTCGGCGAAGAAGGTGCCTTCTTGCAACTCGGTGATCCGGACCTGCTGCAGTTCCCGGCCGAGGGCGCTGATGACGTCCCGGAGCAGATCGTGGGTCATCGGTCGGGCCGGCTGTACGCCTTGTTGTTCCAGGGCGATGGCCGTTGCTTCCCCGGAACCGATCCAGATCGGAAGGTAGCGCTCCCCCTCGGTTTCCCGCAGCAGCAGGATCGGCTGGTTCGCAGGCAGCTCGACCCGGACCCCGACGACACGCATTTCGCTCATCGCGTTGCGCCTCCCTCCTGCCGCACCCTGTCCTCCGGATGCCTCGAGGATCGTCGTACTCGGCAGCGATCCAGACGCCGGCCGCGACTCTGCCGACCCAATCATGCCGCCACCATCATTAAGGAAGACGCTACACGCGCCATGGTCTCGGTGCCGAGTCCAGCAGGCGCCCAATTGTCCTCGTCTCCTCAGTTCCCGATAGCGCCGCGCAACCCCGTCTTCACCAGCAGGGCATGCAACCGCACGGACAACGCCGCCAGCTCCCGTACCACCTCGTCAGCCCTGGCCCGGGCGTCCGGATCGCGCTGGCGGGTCATCGGCGTGACGATCTGAGCCAACAAGCCCACCTCGCGGTCCGCGGAGGCTCGAAACGCTCTCAAATGCCGGGGTTCCAGCCCGAAGTCGGTCATCGCCCGGACGGTCCTGGCCACCAACACCGCGTCCGGATCATAAAAGCCGGCCGGACCTGGACGGATCAAGCCGAACTGCTCAAGCTCGATCAGCACCGCCGCATCGATGCCCGTGACGGCGAGGAGCTCTTCCCGCGTCATCCGGGCGGTATCGGTGGCACCGAAGTCCTCGGGCTCAGCCGGACCGGTCGCGCCGCCACTGCCGGCCAGGCCGACCAGTGGACGCGGCAGTCGTGGCGTGGATCCATCAGCAGGCACTCCGTGCTCACCCCGGTCCATCGCTGCCAGGTGTTCCTTGATTACCTTGAGCGGTAGGTAATGGTCGCGCTGAGCGGCGAGTACATAACGCAACCGCGCCACATCCGCCAGCGAGAATTGCCGGTAGCCAGCGGCCGTGCGTTGCGGTTGGACCAGACCTTCGGACTCCAAAAACCTGATTTTGGAGATGGTGACGTCCGGGAAATCTGCCCGCAGCTGGGCCAGCACCGAGCCGATACTCGCCCCGGGTCCGGGCGAGGAGGAACGGCCTGCGGCGGCAGTCACCGCGACCCCTGGTCAGCCCCTCGGTCACCGGTACGCGGACCGGTCAGGAACACCAGTCGAAACTTCCCGATCTGCACTTCGTCACCACCTGCCAGCACAGCAGTGTCCACCGGTTCGCGATTGACATAGGTGCCGTTGAGGCTGCCCACATCCACCACCACGAACTCGCCACCCTCACGACGAAACTCAGCGTGTCGCCGGGACACCGTCACGTCGTCGAGGAAGATGTCACTCTCCGGATGCCGACCGGCGCTGGTGGTGCTCTGATCGAGAAGAAAGCGCGAACCAGCATTGGGGCCACGCTTGACCACCAGCAGCGCAGAACCCGAAGGCAACGCCTCAACACCGGTGATGGATGGCTCCGGGGTCTCGACACTTTCCGACTCGACAAGGAAGTCGGCTCGAAATATCGAGGTCTGCTC
>JBOHHD010000276.1:0-2666 GCA_050700515.1 Pseudonocardiaceae bacterium | reverse complement strand
ACCGCCGCCACGTCCCAGCCGGGGCACCGGGTCGGTCTCGACCACTGCTCGTCGGTGAGCTCGCCACCGAGCTCAGCCCAGACCTGCCAGGTCTCCTGGAGAGCGTCCACCCTGGCGAGGTAGCTGTCGTCCATGACCCCACTGTGCTACACCACGCGCCTCCCGTCGTAGCCTTTTCGCCAGCACCCGGCAGGTGGTGCCCAGAAAGGTTTGGTCAGGGGTGCAGCTCGACGTTGCCGTCGACGGTCACCAGCTGGCCGTCGTGGAGCAGTTCGGTCGCGTTGCCGGGCCGATCGGGCGGCAGCGACGGCGTCGGCCCGTCGCCGCGCGAGCGCGGCCGCGTGGGCGATCGGGTCGTGGTCGAGGGCGAGCTGGCCGGTGACCAGGTGCAGGCTCAGCTGGGGGATCTCCCCGATCGTCGGATCGGCGATCTCGTAGCTGAGCCCCCGGTGGCAGGATTCCCGGCGGTAGGCATCGAGCGCGGCGGTGAACGCCGGGGCCGCCGCAGCTGATCCGGTCGGCCGTGCCCACGTCGATCCGGTCGAGCAGGCGGCCCCACCACGGGCTGGGCCGCCGCCAGCTCGGCGAGCTCAACCACCCGGCACGCTGGCTCGGTCGAGGCGGTCGACAGTCCGATGAGCAGCTCGAACGTCTCCGCGTCGGTCCAGCCGAGCAGGTCACGGCAGGCGAACGCGAGCTCGGCGAGCATCAGGCCGAGCGGGCCGTGCAGACGAAATCTGCCGCCTTGTCCGACCGGGCCGCAGTCACGCAGGCCCGGATTCGCCTGCGCAGCCGGGGCACGATCCGGGTCAGCACCGGCATCAGCCAGGTCGGCGGCGCCGGCCGATCCGTACCGCCGAGCGGTACCCGCCGGACGTAGGTCCAGCCGCCGATCTCGGTGGTCTCGGATGCTTCGAGGGGGAAGCCGAACTCCGCGTACAGCCGCCGGGTCGCCCGGCCGGCTGGAGCGCGCATCACCGATCGCTGCATCGGCGTCCACGGCTTGGGTGCGGGTACGACAAGCCGTCGCCAGAACCCGGGCGGCACCTCGACCGGGACCGGCACGGGCGCCGGTGCGGGATCGGGCAGGGCGGTGATCGGGCGGGCCTGCAGCAGCATGAGCTCCCCGCCCGCCAGCGCCCACTCGATGCCCTGGGGCGCGCCCAGGTGCGCCGCCACCCGCCGGGCCAGCTCGGTCACCGCCTGCGCCGTACCCGCGTCGAGCGCCTCTTCGGGTGCCGCGCTGCAGGTGGCGACCCCATCGCGGACCACCCAGTCGTCGGGCGAGGCGGTGCCGCCGACCAACCGGTCGCCCACCCCAGGGACCGCGCTGACCACCACCGCGTCCCGGTCGCCGGTGACCGGGTCGGCACTGAACGCCACCTCGGCCGGCAGCATCGGCTGGACCAGCACGGCCATCGCCGGGGCCGGTTCGCCGTCGCGGGCGGCGCGGTAGGCAGGTCCTCGGCGGGCACTCCCAGCACGGTCTCGTACTGCCTGGCGTACGAGGCGTCGGGCCGGTCCTCCACCATCCCGGACGACCGCACCGCCAGCGGCCCCCGGGGCGACATCTCGGCCGCGCAGTCCGGGACGGGCACGGCCTGCACCTGCTCGGGCGAGGCGGTGGCGTCCAGCCCGACGGCAGCGAGAGCGCGGGCCAACGCCGAGGTGGTGAGCACCACCCCATCGGGCACCGGGAACCCGGCCCGCAGCAGCTCAGCCAGCGTGGCCGCCTTGTAACCGACCCACGCCGCGTCCGCGGCCACGATGTCACGCTGCGGAACGACCAGGTCGTCGTCAGTCAACAACATCGTCGCTCGGCCTCCGTCATTGCGGCAGGGTGTCATGGCGAATGCTCACGGTGACACGCCGGACTGTCGAGCCCGGTTAATGAACCGGAGCCGGCGAATGCCCGGACGTTGAGGACGCAGCAGTATCGATCATTAACGATAGGCGCCATTAGCGATAGGCAGGGATGCGAAGCGGTATCTTCACTGATAATGATGTTTTTGCTGTGCCGACCAGGTCATCATTTCGACCGTTCCCCGACTTTCTGGTCAGTCGATCCACGGAGACACCTGGCCGTCCCGCCGTCCTCCCGGAGCCGACGACCACATAGGCTCACCTTCGTGCTTCCCTCCGCCTTGCGACGACCGACCGCCGCGCTGCTCACTGTCCTGGCTCTCGCCCTCGGCGGCGCCACCGCATGCGGCGGCCAGAATTCACAGACGGACTGCTCGTTGGACGGCTGCACGGTGACCTTCCCCCGCACGGGTTCGTCCGAGGTGTCCCTGCTCGGCGTCAAGGCGAAGCTGCTCGGCGTCGAGGGGGACAATGCGCGGCTGGAGGTGGCCGGTCAGGGAGTGACCTTGCCCGTCGGCGGTGAGGCGGCAGCCGAGGGCTTCACGGTTCGCGTCGAGCGGGTCACCGACGCCGACGTCGTGGTGCGGATCACCCCTTAACAGAACGTACCCGGGGCGGCCACAGGTCGGCTCAACCCTGTTGCGGCAAGGTGTCGGCCACCACGGCGCCGCGCTGCCCCATGGGCTGTGGCTTGCCTTTGGTGGTGTCCCGGGCGGTCTGCCGCTCCGCTTCCGCATTGATCTCCGCGCCGAGCAGCACGATGTAACTGCTCAGGTACAGCCACAACATGAACACGATGACAC
>JBOHHD010000275.1:0-1572 GCA_050700515.1 Pseudonocardiaceae bacterium | reverse complement strand
GCGGCCGAGACCACCGAATCCGACGTGATGAGTGCCCCGGGGATGTGGTGGGGTCCGGAGGAAAGCGGTGCCCACCAGTATGCGATCGCGACGTGCGATATCGCGGCGGCGCCGGCGCGGGGCTGGTTGGAGGCCCTGTGCGGGTACCGACTGCCCGAAGAAGTGGAGTTGCTCGCCGCCCCGACCGCGCAGTCGTGCTGCCTCGCCTGCGTGATCGGCGCGACCGCGGACCTGGGCGCAACACCGGCCACCCTCGGTGGTGTGGCGCTACCAGCCTTGACCGACTTTGCGGAAAGCCATGCCCAAGCGCCGCGTGAGTAAGGAAGCCCAGGGTCTGGAAACCAGGAGCATCGTGTACAGCAATCGTCGTCGCCCAGACGACAAAGCGCAGGAACTGAAGGTCGACGTCCGGCGCGGCGAGGTCATCGACGACGACTACGCCGCCGCGATGGTGGCGGCGCGGACCACGCTACCCCTGGCCGATGTGCGCATCATCCGAATAACAACGGCCTGATCGCCCCCACAGAAAAATCGATGGCTACTGCGGTAGCCACCCCTCTGGGGTGGCTGATCGACTCAGTCCGCAATGCGGAAGTCCGAAGATAATCCAGTTCGCACACGAAAGGTCAGTACATTGCCGCAGGATTCGCAGGGCAGCCAGACGCCGCTCGGGCAGGGGTATCGGCCAGTGGGCTACCAGCCGCAACAGCCCTCTCCGGCACCCGGCTGGGATCATTATCGGCCTCCCACGAATACCATGGCCATCCTCGCGCTGGTTCTCGCGTTCGCTTTCTGGCCGCTGGCCATCGTGTTCGGGCATATCGCGCGCCGGCAGATCGCCAGGACCGGGGAGAGCGGCCGAGGGCTGGCGACCGCTGGTCTGGTGATCGGCTACGTCGTCCTGGGATTGACGGTGCTGTTGGTCATCGCCGTGGTGATCCTGGTCGGCGCGACCGCGCCAACTGCCCCTGCGGGCAGCTGACTGGTCAGACAGTGTGGTTCAGGGGCGTTGTGCGCCCGCAGGCACTCTCGTCGGTGATGATCGCTGGGGTGCGTGGTACCCAGGACGGGCGCGCCACCGTGCCCATGATCACCGTTTGTGAAGGAAAACGTGCCAATTTTGTCGGTTTTCCTTCACAAACGGTGATCATGGGAGGGGTTTGGGTCGTGCCCGCGGGGCTCATGCGGAGAGGTGCAGGGCGACCGTGGTGACCACCGGCCGGTTGAAGTGATCGGGTACCGGGGTGTCCTCGAACCACTGGAGTGTTCCCGATTCATGTCATGGCCGTCGCGGTGCGCCGGCTACGACCGCCGGCTCCATGGTGGGCAACGTCTTCCGGTCTGCTGCGCCGCGTCGATGCCCTCGTCGACACTCCTGCCCTCGCCCTCAACTCCGCCCGCCGGCTGCTCGGGATCACCCACCGTGCCGCAGCGACGGTCCAGTACAGCCTTCAGTGGTGTTGTCAAGGGGAGGTCAGCGGGAGGATTGCGGGTGGTTGGGCCGAGTGGGTGGCCGAGTGGTGAGGGTTCGTGCCAGGCTGCGCCGATCATGTCGAGGCGGGAGGGATGGGG
>JBOHHD010000274.1:0-2797 GCA_050700515.1 Pseudonocardiaceae bacterium | reverse complement strand
AATCGTCAAGGCTGACATTGGGGTGCGGGACGGCCGGATCGTCGGCCTGGGCAAGGCCGGCAACCCCGACATCATGGACGGGGTGGACGCCGCGCTGGTCATCGGACCGGGTACCGAGGTGATCGCGGGCAACGGGCTGATCCTCACCGCGGGCGCGGTGGACAGCCACGTGCACCTGATCAGCCCGCAGCAGGTGCCCGAGGCGTTGGGCTCCGGGGTCACCACCCTGATCGGGGGCGGCACCGGCCCCGCCGAGGGCACCAAGGCGACCACCGTGACCCCGGGCGCCTGGTACCTGGCGCGGATGCTGGAGTCGCTGGACGAGCTGCCGGTGAACGTGGCGCTGCTGGGCAAGGGCAACACCGTGGGCGAGCAGGCGCTGTACGAGCAGGTCGCCGCCGGGGCCAGTGGTTTCAAGCTGCACGAGGACTGGGGCGCCACGCCGGCCGCGATCGATGCCTGCCTGCGGGTGGCCGACGACACTGGGGTGCAGGTGGCGATCCACACCGACACCCTCAACGAGGCGGGCTACGTCGCCGACACCTTGGCCGCGATCGCCGGACGGACCATCCACGCCTACCACACCGAGGGGGCCGGGGGTGGTCACGCCCCGGACATCATCACCGTGGCGGGCCAGGCGCACGTGCTGCCCAGCTCGACCAATCCGACCCGCCCGCACACGGTCAACACCGTCGACGAGCACCTCGACATGCTCATGGTCTGCCACCACCTCAACCCCACGGTGCCCGAGGATCTCGCGTTCGCGGAGAGCCGGATCCGGCCCTCCACCATCGCGGCCGAGGACCTGCTGCACGACCTCGGGGCCATCTCCATGATCGGGTCGGACTCGCAGGCGATGGGCCGAGTGGGGGAGGTGATCCTGCGGACCTGGCAGACCGCGCACGTGATGAAGCGCCGGTTCGGCGCGCTGGCCGGGGACCCTGCGACGTCGGACAACTTGCGGGCGCGGCGGTATGTGGCCAAGTACACGATCTGCCCGGCGGTCGCGCACGGGCTGGACGGTGAGGTCGGTTCGGTGGAGGTGGGCAAGCTCGCCGACCTGGTGCTGTGGCAGCCCGCGTTCTTCGGGGTGCGGCCCAGCGTCGTGCTCAAGGGCGGCATGATCGCCTGGGCGGCGATGGGCGACTCCAATGCCTCCATCCCGACCCCGCAGCCGGTGCTGCCCCGGCCGATGTTCGGGGCGGCCGGCGTGACGGCGGCGGCGACCTCAGTGCATTTCGTCGCACCCACCGCTCTGGCGGGTGGTCTCGCCGAGCGGTTGACGGTGCGCCGACGGTTGGTGGCGGTGCGCGACACCCGGGCGCTGCGCAAGGCCGATATGCCGCTCAACGACGCGCTGCCCCGCATCGAGGTGGATCCGGAGACGTTCACCGTCCGGATCGACGGCGAAGTGGTCGAGCCGCACCCGGTGTCCGCGTTGCCCATGGCTCAGCGTTATTTCCTGTTCTGATGACCGGGCTGACGCCGGGAGCGCTGCTGCTGGCCGACTCGCGGCTGCCAGCCGGTGGGCATGTGCACTCCGGGGGAGTGGAGGCGGCCGTCGTACGTGGTCTGCTGCGGGACGAGGCTGACCTCGCGCTGTTCCTGGCTGGCCGGCTGCGCGGGGCCGGAGGGGTGATCGCAGCCGTTGCTGCGGCGGGCTGCCTGCTGGTGGCCGAGCCGGGGGCGGACTGGGCACGCTGGGACGGCGCGGTGAGCGCCCGCACCCCGTCGGCTGCGGCGCGGGAGGCATCCCGGGCGCAGGGCGCGGCCTTGCTGCGTACCGCCCGCCGGGTCTGGTCGTCCGCTGCCCTGGATTCGTTGTCGGCCGGCGGCCGGCTGCACCACCCCCTGGTGCTCGGCGCGGTGGTCGCTGCGGCCGGAGACGGCTCCGGTGCGGCGGCCTTGCTGGCTTTGCACCACCTACTTGGGGGGACATGCTCGGCTGCGGTGCGGCTGCTGGGACTGGACCCGATCAACGTGGCTGCCGTGCAGGCCCGGCTGAGCCGGCCGGTCGAGCAGGCCGCGCGGGACGCTGTCCGGGTGGCGGGCGAGGCTGTCGCCCGGTCGGATCCCCGGCTGCTGCCCAGCACCGGCACGCCGCTGCCGGAGCTGCTGGCCGAGCTGCATGCCCGTACGGAGGTGACCCTCTTTGCATCGTGACGACGACGCCAACCATGTTCCGATCCCCGCCGCCGGGCCCCGGCACCGGGCACTGCGGATCGGCATCGGCGGGCCGGTCGGGGGCGGCAAGACAGCGCTGGTCGCCGCCCTGTGCCGGACGCTGCGCGACGAGCTGTCGCTGGTGGTGGTGACCAACGACATCTACACCACCGAGGACGCCGACTTCCTGCGCACTCATGGGGTACTGCCCGATGAGCGAATCCGGGCCGTGCGCACCGGCTGCTGCCCGCACACCGCGATCCGCGACGACATCACTGCCAACCTCGATGCCGTGGAGGAGCTCACCGCGCTGCACGACCCCGACCTGGTGCTGGTGGAAAGCGGCGGGGACAACCTCACCGCCACCTTCAGCTACGGCCTGATCGACGCCCAGATCTTCGTCCTCGACGTCGCCGGCGGCGACAAGGTGCCCCGCAAGGGCGGCCCCGGCGTCACCCGCTCCGACCTGCTCGTGATCAACAAGACCGACCTGGCCCCGCTGGTCGGTGCCGACCTGGACGTGATGCGCCGCGACGCTTTGGCGGTCCGGGGGGATCGGCCTACCGTGCTGATCTCGCGGGCGGGGCGGTGCTGGACTGGCGCCCGGAACCCACCGTGCTCTGCGACGACGCTG
>JBOHHD010000273.1:0-8318 GCA_050700515.1 Pseudonocardiaceae bacterium | reverse complement strand
GGGTCGACCCGTGGCGCCGGACTTCGGGGATACACCGGATCCACGAGCCCCGCCAGCTGGCCATGGTGCGTGAGTTATGGCTGGTCCGCGAGCAACTGGCCCGTCAGCGCGATATTGCGCCCGGCCGCATGCTGCCCGATTCCGCGATCATCGACGCCGCGCTGACCGACCCGCCGGACGAGGCCACGTTGCTCTCCCGCCCCGTCTTCGGTGGCCGCTCGCAGCGGCGATTGGTCAAGACCTGGCTGGGCGCACTGAAAACCGCCAGGGCATTGTCTGCCAGCGACTTGCCGTCAGTACGCACGACCAGTGATGGCCCACCACCGGTGAACCGCTGGCAGGACCGCGACCCGGCGGCCGCAGCCAGGCTGGTCACCGCACGCGCGGCACTGTCCGAACTCGCTGAGCGCTACCGGCTGCCGCTGCAGAATCTGTTGCAACCCGATCTGGTCCGGCGCCTGTGCTGGGCACCCCCTGAGCCGGTGGACGCCGCCGCAGTGGATCACAACCTGGCCATCGGCGGCGCGCGGCGCTGGCAGCGCGAACTCACCGTGCAGTCCCTCACCGCAGCCCTGTCAGGTCGGAGTGACCCCCCACCGACGAGATAGCTCTGCACGTACCGCCAACCCTGGTCAAAGCGCCCTCAACGGCTACCGGCCCCGACCGGCAGGTAGACGGTCACGATCAGCCCGCCCTGGGGAACTGACTCGGCGTGCACCGTGCCGCCGTGCGCAGTGACCACTGCCCGCACGATGGACAAACCGAGGCCTGCGCCGTCCCGGGAAGTCCGGGCCACCCCCCCGCGATGGAACGGTTCGAACAGCGCATCCACCGCCTCGGGCACCACCACCTCACCAGAGCTGCCAACTCTCAGCATCACCTGCTGTCCCACCACGCCGGTGGACACGTGAACCCACCCGCCATCGACGTTGTGCCGTACCGCGTTCTCCACCAGATTGCCCACCACTCGTTCCAGCAACGCCGAGTCCCCGGTGACCGGCGCGGAAGCGGTGTACGCACTCACCCGCAGACCACGACCACGACCTTCCGCCTCGACGATGCGTAGTGCGGTGCGCACCAGCGCAGCGAGATCGACCGGCTCCTGGGCGCGCAGCCCGCTGCCCTCGGATCTGGCCAGCACGAGTAGCCCGTCCACCAGCTGCTGAGCACGCAGCGCCGCCTCTCGGATCACCGCTGCCATCCGGCGCAATTCCGCATCGTCGGCTGCGGGATCCGCGAGTGTGACCTCCACCTCCGTCCGTACCACGGCTAACGGGGTACGCAGCTCATGACTGGCGTTGGCCACAAACCGACGTTGGGCGTCGAAAGCGGCCTGCAGCCGGTCCAGCATCGCGTCGAAGGTGGCGGCGAGCTCGGCCACCTCGTCCCGGGGACCAGGCAGCCGGAGCCGTTCGTCGAGCGACTCGACCGACAGCCTCCGTGCGGTGGCGGTGACGTTGTGCAACGGCCTGAGTACCTGCCCGGCGAACAACCAGGCAAGCAGGGCGGTGGCAGCCACGGCGAGCAGAAAAGCCACCGAACCGGCCTGCAGCACCCGTTGCCTGGCCGCCTCCTGCAACGCCTCGCCGAGTTGGTCGGCCACCACTGGCACGCCGTTCACCTCGACAGTGCTGCCCGGTGGCAGGTCCGGTACCGCTGCCACGACCCCGCCCACCAACAGCCAACCCAGCCAGAGCAGCAGAGCGCTGCTCGCCGCCGAGAGCCCGGTGGCGAGCAGGGTGAGCCGGACGCGCAGCCCTGGCCCGCGCCGGGGTCCGGCCGCCAGGTCAGCCGCCGGGCGCGGAGCCGGCGGAGCCGGCGGAATCGGCGCTGGGCACTCGGTAGCCGGACCCGACCACCGTCTCGATGATGCCGGGTTCACCGAGCTTCTTGCGCAGGGTCATCATCGTCACCCGAACCGTGGTAGTGAACGGATCAGCGTTCTCGTCCCATACCCGCTCCAACAGCTCCTCGCTGCTGACCACCCCGCCCCCAGCGGAGAGCAGCACCTCAAGCACTCCGAACTCCTTACGGGTGAGGTCTACCGGCACCCCGGCGCGGCTGACCATACGCCTCGACGGATCGAGCACGATGTCGGCGGCACTGAGCACCGGGGGCAGCGCGGGAGTGACCCGACGGCCCAACGCGCGCAGCCGAGCGACCAATTCGGGAAAGGCGAACGGTTTGGACAGATAGTCGTCAGCGCCCAAGGAGAGCCCGGTCACTCGATCGGACACCGTTGCACTGGCGGTGAGCATGAGCACCCGGGTGACCGCTGCCGACTTCGCGATCTCGGCACACAGTTGGTCGCCGGACATCCCCGGCAGATCACGGTCGAGCACCACTACGTCATATCGGGTCACGCAGGCCTTCTCATGGCCACTGTCGCCGTCGTATGCGACATCCACGGCCATGCCCTCCCGGCGCAAGCCACGGGCCACCGCGTCCGCCAGCGGCCGCTCGTCCTCAACGATCAGGATGCGCATGCATCCACGGTCCCACATGTTCCTCACCGGCCTGGCGATGACTCCGCTCCCGCCGACCCGGCACTTCTCGGCGGGAACGAGGAGCTCAGCGCCTACGAAGCGGTTCCCGGAGCCTCCGCAGTGAGCGGGAGTTGAGGTGTCCCGATCAACCCGGCGGCCCAGCCGGTGACCGACCGCGCGATGTCCTGGGCGGTGAGCCCGAGATCGGCGAGCACCTCCTCGCGAGAGCCATGATCGAGGAACCGCTGCGGGATGCCGATATCGCGCAACGGCACGTCGACCTGCCCATCACGCAATGCGGCCGCCAGCGACCAACCGAATCCACCATGTCGGCCACCGTCCTCCAGGCTGACCACCAACCGATGCTGGCGCACCATCCGCACCAACGCCTCAGGCACCGGAAGCACCCAACGGGGGTCGATGACGGTGACACCGATGCCATGGTCGCCCAACCGCTGCGCTGTTGCGACAGCCAGGGCGGCGAACGCACCAACACCCACCAGCAGCACGTCCTGACCATAGCCCGGATCGGGCCGCACCAGCACGTCCATGCCGTCGACATGCTCCAACGCCGGTATCGACTCGATCACCGTACCCTTGGGGAAACGCACTACGGAAGGTCCGTCGTCCATCGCCACGGCCTCCCGCAGTTCCTCGCGTAACGTGGCGGCGTCCCGAGGTGCCGCCACCCGGATGCCCGGCACGATCCCGAGCACGGACAGATCCCACATGCCGTTGTGGCTGGCCCCGTCGTCGCCGGTGATACCCGCCCGGTCCAGGGTGATGGTGACCGGGGCGCCGAGCAGTGCGACATCCATGAGCAACTGGTCGAACGCGCGGTTGAGGAACGTGGAATACAGCGCGACCACCGGGCGCAATCCTCCCAGCGCCAGCCCCGCCGCAGACGTGATCGCATGCTGCTCGGCGATGCCGACGTCGTAGCAGCGGTCCGGGAATCGCGCAGCGAAGGCGGCCAAACCGGTCGGGCCGGGCATCGCCGCAGTCACTGCCACCAGATCGTCGCGTTCGCCACCGAGGCGGATCAGCTCGTCGGTGAACACACTGGTCCAGGAGGTTCCCGGGGGGGCGATGGGCTCGCCGGTCACCGGGTCCATGACTTTCACCTGGTGCATGAGCTCGGCGGCATCGTCCTCCGCAGGCCGGTAACCATTGCCCTTACGGGTCACCGCATGCACGATCACCGGTCCACCGAAGTCCCTGGCCCGGTGCAGGGCGGTTTCCATAGCGCGCACATCGTGCCCGTCGACCGGCCCCAGATACTTCAGCCCCAGATCCTCGAACAGAACCTGCGGCGTCAGGGCATCCTTAAGGCCGCGCTTGGCGGCGTGCAGGCCGGCATAGATCGCTCGACCCACCACCGGGGTCCGTTGCAGCGCTTGCTTACCGCTACTGAGCACCCGCTCATACCCCGGGCGTAACCGCAGAGTGGAAAGATGATCCGCGAGCCCGCCGATCGTGGGAGAGTACGAGCGGCCGTTGTCGTTGACCACGATGACCACGGACCTTCCCTTGCCCGCCGCGATGTTGTTGAGCGCCTCCCAGCACATGCCCCCGGTCAACGCGCCGTCCCCGACCACTGCAACGACGTGCCTGCGACGCTCCCGGCGAGCCCCGGGATTGTCTCCAGAAGAGGCAGCGGGGGAGGTACCGAGGCAGGCAAATGCCTTGGCCAGCCCGTCCGCGTAGGACAGCGCGGCCGAGGCGTGGCTGGACTCGACCCAGTCGTGTTCGCTCTCCGCGCGGCAGGGATAGCCCGACAGTCCGCCCCGCTTGCGCAGGCGGTCGAAACCAGCTGCGCGGCCAGTGATGATCTTGTGTACATAGGCCTGGTGTCCGGTATCGAAGATCACTGGGTCGTGGGGCGAGTCGAATACCCGGTGAATGGCGAGGGTGAGCTCCACCGCGCCGAGATTCGGGCCGAGATGCCCTCCGGTCCGTGACACCTTCTCGACCAGGAAGGCACGGATCTCTGCGGCCAACTGCAGCACGGCTGGGGCGTCGAGCTGCTTGAGGTCATGCGGACTTCGAACCGACTTCAGCAGACTCACCGTGTCTCCCACCTCGCTTGTCACCGACCTCCGGGTCGAGGTAACTCGACCGGCCAGCCTCATCGTTGCCTACCGGGCCACCGCCGACCCAGTTTATGGAGCGGGCCGGACCGACGTCAGGGTTGCAGCACAGCGACGCATTCGACGTGATGGGTCATCGGAAACGTGTCAAGCGCGCGCAGCGCCACCAACCGGTAGCCGTGCTCGAGGTAAACGCCGACATCGCGGGCCAGCGCGGCCGGGTCACAGCCCACGTGCACGATGCGCCCGGGGCGCCGATCCGCCACCGCGGTGGCCACCTCGCGCCCGGCGCCCCGACGGGGCGGATCGAGCACCACCACATCGGGAGACCGCGCCAGCCGGCCTATCTCCCGCTCCACCCGGCCGGTGACGAAGCACACGTGAGGCAGATCAGCCAGCGCAGCAGTGCCGTCCAGCACCGCGCGGCGGGAGGACTCCACAACCGTTACCGACCCGGTCGGCCCGACCTGATCGGCCAGTACCGAAGCGAACAGACCCATACCGCCGTAAAGGTCCCACGCGCAGCCCCCTGGTGCAGCGCCTGCCCACTCCCCCACTATCGCGGCCAATGCGTTCGCCGCCGCAGGGTGCACTTGCCAGAAGCTGTGGGCGGTGAACTCCCAGCGCCGCCCCGCAGCATGCTGCACCGCCCGCCCGCTGCCCCGAACCCATTTGGGCGGCCTGCCTGGACGCAACTCGGCCACGTGCAATCGCCCCTCGCCGTCGACGACCACCTCCAGCTCGACACCAGGGCGCCAGCGATGGGACAGCACTGCGTCCAGGGCACGCGGAACCGTCAGCGGACACGTCGTAATGGGCAGCACCGTGTGGCTGCGGTGCACCCGCAACCCCGCCCGTCCGGCATCGTCTACCGCAAGCCGGGTCCGGGTCCGCCAACCCAGCGTGCCCCCGGAGAGCTGCTCCACACTCACCTCCACGTCCAAGCCCGCGATCCTGCGCAGCGCCTCGGCCACCACCTGGGCCTTGAGCTGACGTTGCACCAGGGGCTCGACGTGCTGGAAGTCACAACCGCCGCATCCGCCGGGCCCAGACGCCGGGCACGGCGGCGGCACCCGGCCTGCCGCTGCTTCCAGTACCACCACCGCATCGGCCCGGCAGTAGGACCCACCACGGTCCTCGGTGACCACCGCCCGGACCCGTTCCCCCGGTAGTGCGTGGCGCACGAACACCGCTCGGCCCTGGTGACGGGCCACGCAGAAGCCACCGTGGCCCACCGGTCCCACAGTCAGTTCCCACTGGGGTGATTCCTTCTGGGGTACTTCCCTCTGGGGTAACTCCCTCTGGGGGCCTGTCGGGACGGTCATGATGTTCCCTTCCCGGCGGCACCGCCGGCGCCGTCAGCGTCCCCATCGGCGCGGTGGTGATCGGTATTCAGCCCGCTGCGCAGCACTGCCGGCGCGAACGGGTCACGTTCCATGACCCGCGCGGAGGAGCGCAGCTGCCAGGGCACGCTGGTCACCATCACTCCCGGTTCGAACAACAGACGGCCCTTGAGCCGAAGGGCGCTCTGATTGTGCAGGATCTGTTCCCACCAGTGCCCCACCACGTACTCCGGGATGAACACGGTGACCACGTTGCGGGGGTTGTCCGAACGCACCCGCTTGACGTAGTCGACAACCGGCTTGGTGATCTCCCGATAGGGTGACTCCACCACCTTCAGCGGCACCGGCAGGTCGCGTTTCTCCCAGTCGACGACCAAACCCCGGGTACCCGCGTCATCCACGTTGACGGTGACCGCCTCGAGCACATCAGGTCGGGTGGCGCGAGCGTAGGCCAGCGCTCGCAGAGTGGGCAGGTGCAGGGTGGACACCAGCACGATCGCGTGGTTGCGCGAGGGCAGCACGGCGTCGGCCTCGCGGGGCACCAGCTCTGCGGCCACCCGATCGTAATGCCTCCGGATGCCCCGCATCACCGTAAAGATCACCACCATGGCCGCGATCGCGATCCAGGCGCCCTGGAGGAACTTGGTGACCAGCACCACCATCAGTACCGAACCGGTCATCGCCAGCCCGATGGCGTTGACTGCCTGCGAGCGTCGCATGAGGCGACGCTGGGCAGGATCGGTCTCGGTGGCCAGCAAGCGGTTCCAGTGCCGCAGCATCCCGGTCTGGCTCAGGGTGAACGACACGAACACTCCGACGATGTAGAGCTGGATCAGCCGGGTGACCTCGGCGTCGAAAGCGATCACCAGCACGATCGCCGTACCTGCCAGAAAGACGATGCCGTTGGAGAAGGCCAGCCGATCTCCTCGGGTGAGCAGCTGACGAGGCAGGTAGCGGTCCTGGGCCAGGATCGAGCCCAGCACCGGAAACCCGTTGAACGCGGTATTCGCAGCCAGCACCAGAATCAGCGCGGTGACTCCGGTGATGAAGAAGAAGCCGACCGGGAAGCCATCGAACACCGCCTGGGCGATCTGCGCCACCATCGTCTTCTGCTCATATTCCGGCGGGGCACCGATCAGCTGGCGCGCCGGGTCCTCGGCCACCGTTACTCCGATGAGCCTGGCGAGCAGGATCAGGCCCATCAGCATGGTGACCGAGAGTGCCCCGAGCAACAGCAGTGTGGTGGCGGCATTGCGGGACTTCGGCTTCCGGAAGGCAGGGACCCCGTTGCTGATCGCCTCGACGCCGGTCAGCGCGGCACAGCCGGAGGAGAATGCCCGCAGAACCAGGAACACCATGGCGATACCAACGAGATGGTCGCCCTCGGCGTGCAACTCGAAGCCGGCGGACTCGGCGCGGACCGGTTCGTCCAGCAGCAGCACCCGGATGAATCCCCAGCCGAGCAGAGCGAAGATACCGATCATGAACGCATAGGTGGGAATGGCGAAAGCGGCACCCGATTCGCGGATCCCGCGCAGGTTGGCCGCTGTGAGCAGGACGATCGCGGCAACCGCGAGTGCCGCCTTGTGGTCTGCCACGAAGGGCACCGCCGAACCGATGTTCGACGCCGCCGCGGCCGTCGACACCGCAACGGTGAGGACATAGTCGACGAGTAACGCACTGGCCACCGTCAGCCCCGCTGAACGGCCCAGGTTGACCGTGGTGACCTCGTAGTCCCCGCCCCCGGACGGATAGGCCCGCACGTTCTGCCGGTAGCTGGTGACCACCACCAACATGACCACCGCAACGGCCAGACCGATCCACGGAGACATGGTGTAGGCGGAGAGCCCGGCCACCGAGAGCACGAGGAAGATCTCCTCGGGGGCGTAGGCCACCGAGGACATCGCATCGGAGGCGAAGACAGGTAACGCGATGCGCTTGGGCAGCAGCGTGCGGCTCAGCCGTTCGCTGCGGAACGGTCTGCCGACGAGGATCCGTTTCGCCGCCGTGGCGAGCTTCGACACGCGGGCAGCCTACGGCCGCGCAGGGGCCCCGTGCGGACAGACGCCGCCATCGGCGATACGGTCTCTTTCACCAGCCGACCCGGGAGTGGCCGCGTGCACGTCGTGATCATGGGATGTGGCCGGGTGGGCTCCGGTTTGGCCCTCGCGCTGGAACGCCTCGGTCATGACGTGGCGGTGATCGATCAGGACCTGCAGGCGTTCCGCAGACTCGGCGCCGACTTCCACGGCAGGCAGGTCCTCGGCACCGGCTTCGACCGACAGGTGCTCATCGAAGCCGGTATCGTGCATGCCGGGGCGTTCGCCGCAGTGTCCTCCGGCGATAATTCCAACATCATCTCCGCCCGGGTGGCGCGGGAGACTTTCGGCGTGCAGCAC
>JBOHHD010000272.1:0-3358 GCA_050700515.1 Pseudonocardiaceae bacterium | reverse complement strand
GGTCGGCGGCGAAGCTGCGGGTGAAGATGACCTACGACGCGAAAAGCGGCGGGCTGAGCCGATGCCTGCCGACCCGCGGATTCGCAGGTGACCGACCGGTACGCGACCCAGTTGTTCGCCCGGGTCTATAGGGAGCTGGCGGCGGCGCCGGTCCCGGACATGGTGCGCGCGGTCACCGACGGCCGCAGACTACCGGGTGCCCCCTCTGCACATCAACGGCGGGGGGACCACGAGTCGCGAAGACGCCGAGCGCGAGTGCATTGAGGCGATTTCCTTCGCGCTGCAGGGTGACCCGAACGACTACGACAGCGACGCTGTGTCACTCGACGTCTTCGTCGCCCCGGCCGCCTGACCACGGGCACGGACCATGCACGGCACGACCCAGCAGAGGCCGCCGTACTCCTGGCCCTGCCCAAGAGGCAGGCATGACCAGCACCGAGTTGACCTCGCTGGCCGCCTGCGACGAGATCGAGATTGCGACCATCAGGCAACCGGGAGACCTGACCACGGCGTTGACCACCACAAATGATCAACGCGGCTCCTTCTCCAGTCGAGTGTGGTTCTTGGTCACTGAGCCTGGTGTCGAGGAGCCCTGCCTGGCCGTCGGCGTGCGGGGCACGGTGGAGCGCTGGAGTGAATCGACGAGAAGCGACTCGTGCCCGTCAACAGTCCGAACTTCGAGTGGGCTACCTATTACACGGTGCACCTGCACGACAACTCGATGCCGTCGCCTGCTGAACTGCCGCTGGCCACTGTGCTCGCCGCCGCAAGGCTCACCAGAAGCCACCCCGCAGCCGCATCTCCCCGGCCTTGAGGTGACCACCCGGCGGAATCTATTGTCCTTTTCTCCCACGAAGCACATACCATAGCAAGTAACTTAAGTCGATTCGACTGACTCGGAGCAGTAGCGAGACCCAGATCTGTGGTGTCCAGCATCCATGCGCTCAGCCTTGATAACTATCTTCGAATTGGATGAACGCGGTCTCCTGCCGCCATTGCACGGTGGCTCCAGAGCTGGCGTCGAGAAGTTGGCGACACTCCTGGCTCGGTTGTGGTTGGCCGAGCCGGTCACCGGTGCAGGGTAGTGGCGTCGGGCGCCCTCCATAGGCTGGCTCCTGGGAGAAAACTGTGGTCGAGCGAGGCGCGGGCCATGGTCTTCAGATCCTGGTAGCTCAGCCCGTAGGTGGTCACCGCCTGCTCGTACTGTTGTGTGAGGTCGGTGCGTTCGATGCCTTCGTCGTCGGTGACCAGAGCCACCGGCACGCCGTAGGCGCGATACAGCATGAACGGATGCTGCTTGCCGGAGACCTCCAGGATCTGGCGGTTGCTGGTGAGTGCGATCTCGACCAGGATGTGATCGGCAGCCATTCTGCGCAGTAGATCGGCAGGGTTGTCCTCGCCGCCGACACCAACGCCATGGCCGATGCGTTCGGCGTGTGCGGTGGTGATCGCGTCGCGAACATGGAAGCGCAGATCCTCAAGCGGGGCGAGACCGGGCACGAGTTCGCCCGGGTGCAGGGTGATGCCCACTTCGGGGTATAGCTCGTGCAGGTAGCCGATCATCTGCATGTGCAGGCGGTAGTCGCGTAGCGCAACGTGGGCATCGTCGGGTGCAACGAAGTTGATGCCGACATAGCGGGGATCTTGCTTGGCCAGCTCCATGTTCAGTAGCAGCTGGGCGAACACAACCTCGGGGGCACTAAGGCGGTTGACCTGGGAGATGAACCGGATCGGCAGTGTGCAGGCCGGGTCGGCCTGTGGAGTGTCGCAGTTCAGCACGGTATTGTCTCCAGATAGAACTCGTGTTGAGCCGCCGCGCGCTGGGCCACATCGGCGAGCATCTCGCCCTTGTCCTCTGTGGCGGCGCCGAATTTGCCAAAGGCGGCGAAGAAGTGATCGTGACCCGACTCCGGCCCCGTGAAGTCCTGCATCGACCAAGCCTTGAGTATTTGGGTGAAGAAGTCCTGGTCGGTACTGGTGTCACCGGCAGAGCGCCGGTTCGTCCCGCACGGCGAGGGCGACGCCACGAAGGACACCGTGTCGATACATAACCCGTCATCGACGGCGAACCGAATCAGCGTCTCGGTCTCGACCGACCCCGACAGGTGGTTGTGCAGGTCCCCGCCCTTGGGTAACTCACGCAGGAAAGCGAGCCGACGTTCGGGGTCGTTGCGGATCGAATCCAGGTAGCGGTCGACGCCAGCGGTCTTCGAGGGGGCGTCCGCCGCCAACGTGGAGCACCCCACGATGAGCGGGAACAGGACCGCGACCATTGCGGCTAGCAACAGCTTGCTCATACGCCCAGCGACCACAGGTTCCCTCGCTCCACAGTAGAAGATCGCTCCCTTGCCGGGAACCCTGGTGCAATGACGCATGCTGTCGTACGGAAAGTGAAGTCTTTCTTACCCTCCGTGTCAGGCGCAAGACCCCAGTGCGAGTCAACCCTGCGTCCGCGGAGTGTCCGTAATCGCCAACGGTCACGTCCCCAGAGGTGGTGTTTCATGGTTGATACGTAATCTTTCTGGAGTTGTCAGGCGCTGAGTGCCGGGATGTCGGTGTTGGGGAGCTCCTGGGCGGTGGCTAACGCAGTCAATCTGGATCGACCGGCAGGCGTAACCCGCGCCATAGGATCGTTCGATGGAACTGGCCGCGCTCTGGCAAGACCTGAGATGCTCTGCTCGTATCGGCCCTGCGGCAGTACCGCTCGCAGCTCGGGTCGTTGCACGTCGAGCGGAAGTCCGACACGACTCTGCTGTCCGAGGCCGACATCGCCATCGAGACACAGATCATCGCCTGCATCCGGGCACGAGAACCGGAGGCGGTCATTATCGCCGAGGAGAGCGCACATCTGCTGAGCGTGCGAGGTGAGCCGAACAGCGCTGAGCGGATCTGGATCATCGACCCGATCGACGGATCGGCCCAGTTCGTCGCCGAGGATCGGCGAGAGTTCTGCACCGTCGTCTGCCTGGTCGAGCGGCGTCGGCCAGTGGCCGCCTACGTCCTGGCGCCGGAGTTAGGTCCACAGCGCAGCCCGGTGTCGATCCGCTACCACGGTGTTGGTTCAGTCATCGAGGTCAACGGCTGGTCAGTCAGCGGCCTGTCCCCGGCCGATAATCTGAAGCTACTGTCGGTAACCAGAAGCTCGGGCAGCGAGCCACGCCCCTACGAGCCGATGCTGACCTCCCGCGGGTACGAACTGAAGACGAAGACCACGTCGCAGACCCTCGACATGGTGCGCAGCTGTGTCGACCTGAGTCCTTTCACGATCATCGATCTACAACATGACACAAGAAAATCTTGAAACAGCCGTGCCCTGCACACCAGACCAGACCAAGATCACTGACCCACACCGCGGGTG
>JBOHHD010000271.1:0-2596 GCA_050700515.1 Pseudonocardiaceae bacterium | reverse complement strand
GCCTTGGCTGAGCCGTACTGAGGATAAGGGGCGGGCTTCCATCCGGAAATTGAGGCGATAATGACCACCGCGCCGCCGCCGACTTGTTGTATATGCGGCACGGAAGCGCGGATCGCTCGAGCGGCATGACCGACATTGAGTTCGAAAGTCTGTCGCCACTCTTGCGGTGTTGAAGCAAGGAACCGACGTTCTCCGGCATTCGGACCTGCGTTGGCCACCAGCAGGTCCACTCGACCGAGCGCTGCGGCGGCTTCGGTGACAAAGCGCTCGACCTCGCCCTCCTGTCCTACGTCCGCAACAATGCCACAGGCTGTCACGCCATGGGTCCGCAGTTCTTCCATCGTGCGATTGAGGTCGTCATGACCACGACCACAAATCCCGACCGAGCACCCCTCAGCGGCCAGTCTCAATGCGACCGCGCCCTCGGTCCCACGACTGCCGCCTATAAACGAGTGCAGTCTCGCCCGCTATGTGGAGATCCACCGCCACCGTTTTCTCAGTTCGACCACGCAGGGCTCGGTGAAGGGTTGTAGTGTGGTCAGAAGCTCCTCGATTCGTCTTCTGGCAGTATGCGTCACTCGCTGGGCGCAGGCATCCAGTGCTTGGAGTCCGACGGACGACGACTCTTCTAGTTCGGAGCCCAGCGCAAGGGCGATCGCCAGATCGATACGGGAGATAACCCGGCCACACGGTGCCTCTGGTGTCCCGCTTGTTGCCTCAATTGCCTCACTCGCCGATCTCAGTGCGTTGGCAGGGTCACCGAGCCAGACGAAGGCAGTCGCCGCACAGTATGGCAGATAAGAGGTGCCGAACGAGTAGATGCTCTGAACCTGAGGCTCCGACAGTATGTGGTAAGCATTCTGTGCCGCGTCTAAAGCAATCTGTGTGCCTGCGTGATCCCCGAGCCAGGCGCTCGCGCGGGCTTTCTGCGTGCAGGACCGGACCCTGACTGCGGAGCCAGTTGGAGCGACCAGCCTGCCTGCCTCGGCGAAGGCGACCGCTTCCTGTGGATCACCCGCATAGATTGCGATCTGTGCTTGGGTGCTGCGTATCCACCCGGCAAGCCGCACGTCTCCGATTTCTTGCGCCAGGGACAGAGCTGTTGCGCAGTGTGGCCCAGCCTTGTCACCGAGGGCTAGTGACGCCTCGGCAATCAGGCCGCTCAGCCAACCCGCCACCGCGTAGAGGTCACGACGCTCGCGCAGGGTCAGCTTGCCGTCCAGCAAGCGGGCCACATACCGCCGCCAGGACAGCACCGTCTCGCGGAACTCAGCCGGGGGCACGGTGAAGTACTCGAAGCCCAGGCGGTCGACCAGCTCTTCCATCTGTTCCACCGTGGCTGGGCCGAGTTCGGATGCCTCGATCCGGCGCAGCAGCTCGATGGACTCGAGTACAGGTGTGGCGCCGTGGGCGGCGGCGACGATGCCGCTGTCTGCGGTAGCGATGCCGCCGTCTGTGGCGGCGAGGGCGGCGAGAACGCGGTCACGCTGGGCGTCGGAGGCTTTCTCCCACGCGTCATCCAGGGCGCGGCGCAGGGCCAGGCTGGGCGGGTGGGCGCCGCGCTCGGCATTGCCGATCGTCCGCTTCGCAAACCCCAATGTCTTGGCGAAGCTGTCCTGGGGCTGGCACATCCCCACTTCACGGAACAGGCGAATCCGCGCCGGTATCCATTCCATCCGTGAAGCGTAACGCATGGTCTGCGCTGGCATTGCCACCGATACGGACTGGCGGTTGCCGCCGGTGATCGAGTGTGCTTCTCGATAACACACTCGACTAATGGAAGCACCCACAGAGGTGACCGATAAGGAGAGACCCGATGACTGAGGACCTCGCGCATCCGGCTGACGAAAGGCCTGTGCCATGGCCACGGTAAACCAGATCCGGCGCGGAATCGCGACCCGTCCGGTGACGATGACCAGCACCGGCGACGGACGCAATCACCTCATCAGCGAACAGGCCACGGCGACCGGGCTGGCGGCGGGCCACGGTGAATACATCGCACTCTGCGGGCATCTCGTTGTGGCGGCGCCGTTGGTGGTCCCACCGGGGGCGACGTGCTTCGACTGCGAGACCGCACTGCACCGCATGACCACCACCAGCGTCACTACCCACCGCCGTCGCGGACCGGTCGCACGACTGCTGCGTCGATGTTTCCCCCGTCCTGCCGCACGGTCCATGGCCCGGGGCAACCATCGGGCGGGGCGAGCATGACGCGTTGGTACGTGGCCTCGCTCGCGGACGGCGACACCCACCTTGCCGAGCCCGCGACCCAGAAGCACCTGGTGACCGCGTACTGCGACGGCAGGCAGTTCCGTCCGCTCGCCATCCTGCGCGGTGAGCCACCCGACCAGGCCCAGACCTGCCCAGCCTGCCGCCGATAACCGGCGACACCGACGCGGTTACACCCCGGAGAACCAGGGGCTGTCCGGTTCCTTGGTGGGTCCGCTGGTGGCGCGGATCACGAGCTCTGTGGGCAGCATGATGCTGCGGGGTTCGGATCGGCCGCGATCGAGCAGCAGCCGCCCGGCTACTCGTCCCTTCTCCAGTACCGGTTGGGACACCGTGGTCAGCCCCACCCGCTCGGCCTCGGGAATCC
>JBOHHD010000270.1:0-16435 GCA_050700515.1 Pseudonocardiaceae bacterium | reverse complement strand
TGGTTGACCAGGGCGTGGTAACCATCCGCGCCGAGCAGTGGCACCTTGTCCGTGATCGAGGGAGCGACCCGGCCGGGCAGATCGGGCACGGCCGCGTTCACCGCGTCGGCAGCCATCACCCGGTAGGTGGTGTATTTGCCGCCCGCGATGGCGACCAGGCCGGGCGCCACCCGGGCCACCGCGTGTTCCCGGGACAACCGGGAGGTCTCCTCACTCTCCCCCGCCAGCAACGGCCGCAGCCCCGCGTAGACGCCCTCGATATCGTCTCTGGTCAGGGGGGTGGCCAACACCGTGTTGACCGTTTCCAGCAGATAGTCGATATCCGCCCGGGTGGCTGAGGGGTGGGCGAGATCGAGGTTCCAGTCGGTGTCGGTGGTGCCGACGATCCAGTGGTTGCGCCAGGGGATGACGAACAACACCGACATCGCGGTGCGCAGGATCAGCCCGCTCTCCGACACGATGCGGTCCCGCGGCACCACGATGTGCACGCCTTTGGAGGCGCGCACCCGGAACCGGCCCCGCCCGCCGGAGAGCCGCTGGATCTCATCGGTCCACACGCCGGTGCAGTTAAGCACCGCATGCGCCTCGACGTCGGTCTCCTGGCCGGTCTCGCAGTCGCGCACCCGGACACCGCAGATCCGGTCGGCCTCCCGCATGAAGCCGACGACCTGGGTGGAGGTACGGATCACGGCGCCGTACTGGGCGGCCGTGCGGGCCACCGTCACGGTGTGCCGAGCGTCATCGGCGATGGCGTCGAAGTAACGGACCCCACCGATGAGCGTGTCGCGGCGCAACGCAGGCGCCATCCGCAGCGCTCCCGCCCGGGTGAGGTGGGACTGGCCGGGCACCGAGCGGGCTCCGCCCAGGGTCTGATAAATCGCCAACCCGGCGGCGACGTAAGGCCGCTCCCAGATCCGGTGGTTCAGCGGGTACAGGAAGCTCACCGGCTTGACCAGGTGCGGCGCCAACCGGTTGAGCATCAGCTCCCGCTCGCGCAACGCCTCGCGGACCAGCCCGAACTCCAGTTGCTCCAGGTAGCGCAGGCCGCCATGAAACAGCTTGGACGACCGGCTGGAGGTGCCGGACGCGAGGTCCCTGGCCTCCACCAGAGCCACCTTGAGACCCCGAGTGGCGGCGTCCAACGCGGCACCGGTACCGACCACACCCCCGCCGATGACCATGATGTCGAACTGCTCCTCGGCCAGCCGCTGCCAGCTCACCTCCCGCTGCTCCGGACCGAGCTGCCCCGGATCGGGTCCGCCGCTCGACTGCTGGTGGTCACGTTCGGCCTCCTGCACCGCACCTCCTCCAGGTCCGCCCGCCAACGCCCGTCCTGCACTCCCGCTGCACGCTACCGCCGCAGGGCCTCCGCGGTCTGCCCGTCCCTGCAGCATGGCGCCCGTCACAGCGTGGCTTGCAGCTTGTCGAGCATGATGACGAATTCGTCACTGCGTCTTGCTGAGGTGGAGGAAACGCGATGATCTCCGGGCGGTTGATCTTCGACGGCCGGTGCGGGTTCTGCACACGTAGCGTGCACTGGCTCAAACGGCTGGACCGCCACGATCGGATTGAGACCGTGCCGTTGCAGTCTCCCGGCGCCCCGGCGTCGGTCGGCGCCACCGAGGAGCAGTGTTGCCAGGCGGTGCAGTGGCTGGGGCACGACGGTCAGCGCCGCAGTGGCGCCGCGGCCGCCAGCGCGGCGCTGTCCGCCGTGCTCGGCACTTCCCTGCCGCTGTGGCTGTATGCGGTGACCCGGCCGGTACAGGAGCGGATCTATGACTGGGTCGCGGCCAATCGCGGCCGGTTACCCGGCACGACGCCGCACTGCACCGAGCACCCCGACGACTGCGCGCCGTAGCGACAAATACCGCTCATCGCATCTTCCTCTGTATCCAGAATTCTCTTGATACCACCCCCGAAAGGGCGGACAAACCATTTCTTGAGGTATGTGCGATGAAGATTTATGCAGCACTGCCGTGTTCACCACACAACGCATCGAGCGGCACGACAAGAACGCCTTCCCCACCGAGCATGTCCACGGCGACACTCCCGACTCCCAGCCACCTCACTCCAGGTGCCCAAAATGCGAAGGATACTGAAAATATATCCGATTTCCAGCGCGGCCGCTTTCTCGCCGCAATCCCCGCACACAGCGATGCCTTACCCCCATCACAGAATTCTTTGATGAGCCAAGAAGGGCGCCGCGGTCGTTACGCTCGAACCCTGCAATCATTACGGTCGCACCCCGCCGTGTCACCAGGCACTACTTGAGATGGGAATCGCGCGCACGGTGATCGGCGCCCTCGATGCAACCTCCCGGGGCCAGGGCGATGCCGCCGCCTTCGACAGGCCGGCATCGACGTGGAAGGCGGCGTCCTGACCGACGAAGTACTTCTGGTCCTCGACCCCTGGTTGACGGCGCTGCGTACCGCTCGACCGCAGGTGGTATGGCCCTATGTCATCAATGTTGACGAAAGGAGCGGATCGCTCGCATTGATACCTGGCGCCGAGTGCCTTCTTCATACTGTGTACGTGGTACTCCATGCAGCGGAAGGGTTGACAAGGTGGTTCCAAGTAGTCATGGCGCTGGCGTGTTGTCGCTTTCTCCGGTGGCCTTGCACACCGGACCCCGATCTGTTCTGACGACGCTCTATCAGCGTGGCGCGCGGTCGGTGCTTCTCAGCGTCGGACACCGCTCGTGCCACCTTGTTCCTGCCGCCAAAATTTCGGATCTTCGAAGTGACGCGGCATGGGCACTACGTCCGGGTACCGGCACGCGCTAGCCTCGACACTCGATGAGCCGATACGTCGCCGCGATCGATCAGGGCACCACCTCCACCCGTGCCATGGTGTTCGACCACGACGGCCGGGTGGTCTCGGTGGATCAGCGTGAGCACCGGCAGATCATGCCCCGACCCGGCTGGGTGGAGCACGATCCGACCGAAATCTGGGCGAACACCCGGCAGGTCGCCGCCGGGGCGCTGGCCAAGGCGGACCTGACCCCCGGCGACCTCGCCGCGGTGGGCATCACCAACCAGCGGGAGACCACTCTGGTGTGGGACCGGCTCAGCGGCAAGCCGGTGCACAACGCCATCGTGTGGCAGGACACCCGGACCGACCGGCTGTGCGCCGAGCTCGGCGGGGACACCGGTGCCGGCAGGTACCGGGACCGCACCGGGTTGCCGCTGGCCACCTACTTCGCCGGTCCCAAGATCCGTTGGATTCTCGACAACGTCGAAGGCGTCCGCGAGCGGGCCGAGAACGGTGAGCTGTGCTTCGGGACGATGGACAGCTGGGTGCTGTGGAACATGACCGGCGGCCCGTCCGGGGGGCTGCATGTCACCGACGTCACCAACGCCTCCCGGACCCTGTTGATGGACCTGGACACACTGTCCTGGGACGAGGCCATCGCCGAGGAGATGGGCATTCCGGTCGCCATGCTGCCGGAGATCCGTTCGTCGTCCGAGGTGTACGGCCCGGCTCGGGAGCGTGGCGCGCTGGCCGGGGTCCCGATCGCCGGCATTCTGGGTGACCAGCAGGCAGCTACATTCGGCCAGGCCTGTCTGGCCGTCGGGGAGGTCAAGAACACCTATGGCACCGGCAACTTCATGCTGCTCAACACCGGTACCGACAAGGTGATGAGCCGCAACGGGTTGCTGACCACGGTCTGCTATCGGATCGGCTCACAGGCCCCGGTGTACGCGCTGGAAGGCTCGATCGCGGTCACCGGATCGCTGGTGCAGTGGCTGCGGGACAACCTCGGCATGATCTCCTCAGCAGCCGAGATCGAGAGCGTCGCAGCCGGCGTCGAGGACAATGGCGGGGCTTATTTCGTGCCCGCCTTCTCGGGGCTGTTCGCTCCGCACTGGCGTTCCGATGCCCGCGGTGCCATCGTCGGCCTGACCCGCTACGTCACTCGCGGGCACCTGGCCAGAGCGGCGCTGGAAGCCACCGCATTTCAGTCCCGCGAGGTGCTCGACGCGATGAACGCCGACTCCGGGGTGGCCTTGACCTCGCTCAAGGTGGACGGGGGGATGGTGGTCAACGAGCTGCTCATGCAGTTCCAGGCCGACCTCCTGGGGGTCCCCGTGATCCGGCCGGTGGTCAGCGAGACGACCGCACTGGGCGCCGCGTACGCCGCCGGGCTCGCCGTGGGGTTCTGGTCGGGCGAGGAGGAGATCCGGGCCAACTGGGCAGCGGATCGGCAATGGGACCCGATGATGGACCAAGCGCGGCGCGAGGACCTCTACGCCCAGTGGCGCAAGGCCGTCACCCGCACCTTCGACTGGGTGGAGGGCTAGTTACGCTAGTTACACGGCACCGGGGTCCCCGATGGGATGCGGGAGACCGGGTCATCGCGGGTGCTACCCGTACCGCCGTCGTGGCCGGCGCCTGCCGACACCGTGATGGTGGTCTCACAGGTCCCTCGGAGCACAGGGCCCAGACCGGATGGTCGTCCGGTGCAGCGCCCTGCGTGACGGTGGTGGTGCCGCCTATCCCCCACGGCTGGTGCTCGTCGGGATTCAGGACCAGCATGACCGCGTGCAGCACAGGTGGACTCAGTCTCGCCTCGTCGGTGACCACGTCGGAGGCGTTCAGATTGGGTGGGCCGGATTGTGGATCAGGCAGGATCTGGACGTTGGACAGCACCTCCGAGGTGAGCGGACCGGCCTCGGGATCTGGGCAGTAACCCTGGAGCTGCAGTTCCTGGCCGGGAGCCAGCGGTTCGCCCGGCGCGGCCAGGTAAGGCTCTGCGCCGCCGTCGGTGTCGGCAGCCGAGGCAACCGAGCCTGCGAGTGCTGTGGTGGCGAGGCCCAGCAGCAGGCCGGTCCTGAGAAGGTGTAGTTGCATGGGGTGCTCCTCACCATTCCGAGCAGGTCACCTACCACCTGCTCTCATGCTGAGAAGACGTCTGTGCCACGTCCTGGTTCACCTCCTCGTCCCAAGTTGCGCCGTTGCGGTGAATCAAGCCGCCCGACGACAACCACCACCGGGGTGGCGCCTCCCCTGAGATCAGCGCAGGTTGAGTCAGTTCCGGCCGATCGCACGATGCCGGATGACAGGCACATGCGTTGTCGGGGAGGGCAGCTAGGCTGTCGCGCGTGCCGCTCTACGCCGCCTACGGATCCAACATGGATCCCGCTCAGATGATGCAGCGTGCGCCGCACTCACCAATGGCGAATACCGGGTGGCTCATCGGGTGGCGACTCACCTTCGGCGGGGAAGACCTCGGCTGGGAAGGAGCATTGGCCACCATCGTCGAGGACCCCCTGTCCCAGGTGTTCGTCGTGATCTATGACGTGACCCCGGAGGACGAGAAGCTGCTCGACATCTGGGAAGGCGGTGAGCTCGCGCTGCACAAGAAGTTGCGGCTGCGCGTGCACACTCTGGAAGGACCGGTCCTTGCCTGGCTCTACGTGCTGGACGCCTACGAGGGAGGCCTTCCTTCGGCGCGCTATCTCGGCGTGATGTCCGACGCCGCTGAAGCGGCAGGAGCTCCCGAGGACTACGTCACCGAGCTACGCAGCCGCCCCTGCAGAGGTATCGCCCTCTAACCCGCGTGTCCGCCCCTCGTGCACGGTGTGTCCGGCTCTCATGCACGGCGTGTCCACCCCTCATGCGCAACACACTTCTCAGCGCAGCGCGGCGTCCTATACCACTGAGCGTGGCGCTTGCCGCCGGCATGAAGCATGCCGTTTCTGGGCACGCTGCTCACTGAGCACGGCTCGGCAGCCAACCACTCCCCTGATCCGGAATGCCTCATCGAGTCTGTCGAGCAACGCAGTCGGCTCGCGTAGATCCTCCGCAGTCGCGCGAACAGTGATCCACCCACGCCGACTCAAGTCTCGGTCACGCCGGGCATCCCGATCCTGCCGATGCTCGTGAGCTTCGTAGCCATCGTATTCCAGCGCGATGCGCAGCTCCGGCCAGCACAGATCGAGGACATATCGGACGCAGTCAAGGGTGTCGACGACTTTGAACTGATCCACCGGCTGCGGGAAGCCCGCTTCGACTACGAGAAGTTTCAGCCAGCTCTCCGGCGGAGAATCAGCCCTGCCAGTCACCAGGGGGAGCAGACCCTGAGCGCGGGTGGTACCTCGACGATCAGCGCGGGTATTCAATCGGCCGGCGATCCGTAGGTGAAATCCCGATCGCTCCTGCTCCGGGAACAGGGCGGCTGCTTGATCCGCCACGGCGAGTGCTCGTCTGGCCACATCGGTACAGAGCAACTCGGCAATGGCGATCTCAAGGGATACCGTCCGCAGACCTCGTACTTCGCTCACCTCATCCAGCAACCTGCGACCCTGGTGGACGACCAGACCCTCCCTCGCCCGCAGTGAACGTGAGTACGGCACCGCCACGTGCACGGTAAAGGACTCTGCGGCCGGGCAGCCTTGCAGCCAGGCTGCGGTGAGGCCGGTAAGCGCCGCCGCGGAGCCGGCCGCGAGCAGAGCTGCGGACGCTCGGGTGAACGGATCCAGGACCATCTCGCCTGGGATCAGAACGCCCCAAATCTGCCTGACCCGGCCGTCAGCAAGCATCCGCTCAAGGGTTCGGCGACCGAGAGCGGCGCGCAACTCGGCGTGCGTCCGTGGGCTACGTAGGTGTTCGGGGAGAGTGACCATGCCATGAGCGTCACCCGGAGGACTACCTCAGCGTGAGCTTCGTGGCCCGCAGCTGTGGACAACTACCCCTGATATGAACAAACAGCGGTCGCGCGCCCTCACCGTCTTGACAGCACAGGCGCACGACACACCGGGCATGAAAGCCTGACACACCGGGCATGAGAGCCTGACACACCGAGCATGGGCGCACGACACGCGGGGCATGAGGGCCTGACACACCGGGAAGGGGAAGGGAGGGGTCAGGCTAGGGCGGCTAGGGCGGCGTGCACCATGACTCGCACGCCGAGGGGTAGCGCGCGCTCGTCGAGGTCGAAGGTGGACTGGTGCAGGTCACGCTGCGGACAGTCGCCCGGCCAGACCCCGATGCGGGCCAGTGAGCCGGGCACGTGCTCCAGGTACCAACCGAAATCCTCGCCACCGGAGGACTGTTCAGTAGTCACCAGCGCATCCTCGCCGAGGGCTCCCACGGCACCGTCGCGCAGCAGCCGGGTGCTGAGCGGATCGTTGACGACCGGCGGCACCCCTCGGATGTGTTTGAGATCGAATCCGACCCCGGTCGGCGCAAGCAGCGCGGTGACCAGTTCCCGGGCCAGCGGCTCCAGGCTGGCCCAGATGTCGCGATCCCCGGTTCGCAGGGTGCCGCGGAGCAGCCCTTCCCGGGGCATGGCGTTGTGCGCTTGCCCGGCCTTGACCGCGCCCCAGACGAGCACCGTGGCCGATCGCGGGTCGACCCGCCGGGACAACAGGGCCGGCAGGCCGGTGATCACGGTGCCGAGCGCATGCACGAGGTCCGAAGTCAGGTGGGGGCGCGAGGTGTGCCCGCCGGGCGAGGAGAGCTGTAGTTCGAGCATGTCGGTCGCCGACGTGATCGCCCCGACCCGCGTGCCGATCCGGCCGACCCGCAGCCGGGGATCGCAATGCAGGGCGAAGATCCGGTCAACACCGGTCAGACCCTCGGCGGCGACCACGTCCTGCGCACCACCGGGCCGCTCCTCGGCCGGCTGGAAGATCAGTCGGACCCGGCCGGGCAGCATGGGGGCGGAGGCGAGGGCGAGTGCCGCGCCGATCAGGATCGCGGTGTGCGCATCGTGCCCGCAGGCATGCATCACGTTGCCCATTGTGGAGGCGAAGGGCAGGCCGGTGGCCTCGTGCATGGGCAACGCATCGAGATCAGCGCGCAGCGCGACGCAGCGGGGGCCAGAACCGATGTCGCAGACCAGGCCGGTACCCCCGGGCAGCAGCTTCGGGTACAGGCCGGCGGCGACGAGCTGGCTGACGACCAGCGCCGTGGTGGCATGCTCGTGATAAGCGAGTTCGGGGTGGGCATGAATCTGCCTGCGCCAGGACACCACCTTGGCACTGTTCCGCAACAGCCACGCGTCCAGCCAGGAGGGACCGCGGCCGGCGGCTAGGTCAATCGGCGCGGCGATCAACGACGTCTCAATTCTGCCGTTCGACATAGAGGCCGGATGGAACATGGCGTCGGAACGGGATTCCAGCACTGTCATAGTGAACCTCCGGCGACGGTGGCCGACGCGGTTCGGCGTCGGGACACCCCGCCGATTAGTCGATCTCGCTGCGCGTCATCGGTGGCTGCCGCCAGTCCAGTGAGCGCCAGGGCCAGCGCCCCGTCGCACACTGCGCGATCCGCTGACGGCGTCACACACGCCGTGGCAAACTCGGGCTGGTGGTTCACCGCATCACCGCAGTCGATCGCGATGGTCGGATGGATTGCAGGCAGCGCGGCGGACACGTTGCCCATGTCGGTACTGCCGATCTGGCGACGCTGCTCGTCCTCGGGGCTCAGCGGCGAACGACCAAGCCGGATGGCCGCTGTGCGATAGGCGGCCGCGAGCCAGGCGTCGGGGACGAGTTGGGTGTAGATAGGGGAAACCTGGGCGATCTCAGAGGTGCACCCGGTCGCCACGGCACCCGCCTCGAAGCAGGCCCGCACACGGGTCTCCAGTTGTCGCAGAGACCCGATGTCAGGAGCCCTCAGATAATACAGCGCAGAAGTGTTCGCCGGAATGATGTTGGGCGCGGCACCACCATGGGTGACAATCCCGTGCACCATCTGCCCGGACTCCAGATGCTGACGAAGCAGGCCGACCGCCACTTGAGCGACGGTGAGGGCGTCGGCTGCGTTACGGCCCCGGTGTGGCGCTGCGGCCGCATGAGCCGCGGTGCCGGCATAGCGCAGCCGCAAATCGGTGATGGCCAACGAAGAAGACGCGCAGGTCTCCTCCGGAGCTGGGTGGACCATCATCGCCATGGCCACGTCGTCGAATACACCTCTTTCCAGGAGGAGCACTTTGCCCCCGCCCGACTCTTCGGCAGGTGTACCCATCAACTTGATCGTCAGATCGAGCCCCTCCGCGACTTCTCGCAGTGCCAGTGCCGCTCCCGTCGACGCGGCAGCGATGATGTTGTGGCCGCAGGCGTGGCCGATTTCGGGCAGCGCGTCGTACTCCGCACACAGCCCGATCACCAGCTTGCCCGCTCCATAGGTGGCGGTGAACGCGGTGGCCAGGCCCCCTACGCCGCGCTCAACCTCGAAACCTTCGGCCTGGACCAGGTCGGCCACCTTGGCGGCGCTGCGATGCTCGGCGAAGGCCAGTTCGGGTTCGGCGTGGATGCTGCGTGACAATGCGCACAGTGCGGCACTCCGCCGCTCGACGGCGCTGATCAGGGCAGCAGCAGATGCGGGCACTCAGTGATTCTGCCTGAATCGCCGGACAACGTACTAGATCAATGAGCCGGCGGGGGATCAATGAGGTTGCGGGCTCCCTTGCGGAGTAGAGCGGCGCCGACGGAAACTCCCAACGCGGCGGGATCATCTGCCGTGCCCCATTCGTGGACGTCATGCCATTGGCTGCCATCAAGACTGAAGACCATGGCGCGCAGCGAGAGTGCACCATGGGGTTCGGTGCTGGCATAGCCGGCAATCGGGCTATTGCAGTGACCTTGCAACGTGTGCAGCATTGTACGCTCGGCAATGGCCTGGCGCGTGGCCTCGGTGTCGGCCAGCTGACTGGCCAGCCGACGGATTTGCTGGTCCGCGGTGCGGCATTGCAGGACGATGATACCGGCGCCGATCGGCGGGCACATCACCTCGAGGGCCAGGATTTCGCTGACGCGATCGGTGAGGCCCAGCCGGTGCAATCCGGACATGGCCAGGACGATGGCGTCGAAGTGGCCCTCGTCGAGCCGCGCGATACGGGTGTTGGCGTTGCCGCGCAGCGGGGCGATGGCCAGGTGGGGAAAGCGCAACCGGATCTGCGCCGCGCGGCGCACGCTGCTGGTGCCGACGACTGCGCCCTCGGGGAGGTCCGCGAGGCGTGTGCCGGTGCGGGTGATGGCCGCGTCGCGGATGTCCTCGCGGGCCAGATAAGCGGCGAAGGTGGTCCCGGCGGGAGGGGGCACGTCGCCGGGAACGTCCTTGAGGCAGTGCACGGCGAGATCGACCTCTTCGGCGAGCAGGGCGCGGTCGATATCGCGGACGAAGGCTCCCTTACCACCGAGCTTGGCGAGATCACCCAGCCACATGTCCCCGCTTGTGGTGATTTTGACCAGCTCGACACTGACGTCGGGGTCATGGGTATGCAGATCGGCGGTGACCTGCTCGGCCTGGTGCACGGCCATCGGGCTGGCGCGGGTGCCGATTTTGATCAGACGCGGCATGCGGAAACCTTACGTGGCCACAGCGGGCGGCCCGCCGCACAGGGGGGATCCGACCCTGCGATCCCTGCCCTTGGCAGCGAGCACCGTCGAACGGCGCCACCCACGGTTGCTCGATAAGGCAATAGACGTTTCACGTACAGACGTCCTCCCGTCCTTGATCGTGGATTCAGTTGATCATAAATTGGAGGATGGTCATTATCACGGACAATGAACTATGCATGAAGATTTCATCACGCAATACCGGAGCACGGCCCACGACATAGAGGAGAACAGAGCGATGACAACGACGTACATCGTCCAACGCGGGGACACCCTCAGCGAGATCGCCGAGAGATTCGGAGTCACCCTGCAAAATCTCATCAGGGCGAACCCGCAAATCCCGAACCCCGACCTCATCCACCCCGGAGAAGTCATTAACATACCCGCGCGCTACCGAACCTACATCGTCCAACCCGGGGACACCCTCAGCGAGATCGCCGAGAGATTCGGAGTCACCCTGCAAAATCTCATCAGGGCGAACCCGCAAATCCGGAACCCCGACCTCATCCACCCTGGAGAAATCGTCTACATCCCCTGAGCAGACATCCCCGGCCTCGTCAGCGCTCTGGTGTCTGTCTGGTAGGGAGACGGATGTCGTAGGTGAGGGGTCCATCGACGACCGTGAGTCGCTGGGCCACCGGTCCGCACCTGGTCTCGGCGTGCGGGGTACACACCAGCAGGTAGGTACCCTGCACGGCGAGCTGCAATCGGTAACCACCGGCGGCGTCGGTACGGCCCAGCCCCACCTGCCGACCGTGCATGTCGATCAGGGTGAGTACCGCGCGGGTCGGCCGACGGTCCTCGGTGCTGACCTGACCGACGATCACGCAGCTGCCTGCTGCCGGCTCGGGACCAGCCAAGTGATCCGGCCCCGCCCGAACGTCACTGGGCACGGAGGAGAACCCGGGCGGTACCCCCACCGCCACCGGCGCACGCTCCACGGCAACCGGTTGGGCCGATACCGGTACCGGGGCTTCGACAGGTTCCTGCACCGGCAACGGTGCTGCCATGTCCGGCACGCGGCGTTGATCCGCAGCCGGTGACGGTGGCACCCGCAGCGGACGGGCGGCCCACGGCGGCATCCACCAGTTAGCCCGCCCCAGCAACGTGACGACCGCTGGGGTCAGCACCGCCCGAACCACGAGCGCATCAATGGCGATGCCCAACGCCAACGCGGTGGCCAGGATCTTGACCTCGATCTCCGGGACGGTGGACAGCGCGACGAATGCCAGAAACAGGATCAATGCTCCGGACGTCACCAGCCGTCCGGTGTAGGAGATACCGTTCACCACGGCCCGGTCGGTGGAGCCGCTGCGATCGTATTCCTCACGCATTCGGGCGAGGATGAACAGCTCGTAATCCATGGACAGGCCGAAGAGGAAGGCGAACACCGCGATCGGCGCCCAGGTGGTGATCGCCCCACTGGGCTCGCTGCCGAATATGGTCTCGGTCAGCCAGCCGTGCTGCCAGATGAGCACGGTGATCCCGTAGGCCGCGCCGATGGACAGCACGTTCAACAGCAGCGCCTTGACCGGCAGCACGGCCGAACGCAACGCGCGCGCCAGCAGCACCAGGGTGATGATGACGATCACCGCCACCACGGCGGGCGCGCTGCCGTACACCACGTCGACGAAGTCGATGTCCTCCGCCGCGCTGCCGCCCACCTGAGTAGCCGGGAGATCGGCCATTGCGGCCCGGACCCCTTCGATGGTGCTCTTACCACCCGAGCTGGCCGGGTCGTCCGCGGTCCAGACCTGTACCAGCGCGGAGTCGCCCTGGGTCCAGCCCGCACCACCGGGAGCCAGCACCGTCGCGACGCCAGGGGTGCCCGTCAGCCGTTGCACCGCATCATCGGGTGCCGGGGTGCGGATCTCGATCGGGCGAAACGCCCCGCTGGGGATCCCTGCGGCCACCAGTTCCCTGGCTGCCTGACCCGCGGTGTCACCGGTCGGATAGGCGTTGAGCTGCGGCGAGCCGAGTTGCAGGGTGAACACCGGGGCCGCCAGAGCCAGTAGCAGGCCGGTGGCCGCGGCTGCGGCGAGCAGCGGGCGACGCGTCATCGCCCGGGCGATCGCCGCCCAGCGGCGACTGTGCGGGTCACGCGGGCGGCGGCGCGGCCATTCGAGCCACGGCCCAGCGGTGGACAGGATCACCGGCAGCAATGTGATCGCCACTGCGACGCTGAGCAGGGGAATGAGCAGGCCGCCATAGCCGATACTGCGCAGGAACGGCACCGGAACCGCGACCAATGCCGCCAGGGACACCGCCACCGTGATGCCGCTGAAAATCACCGACCGACCTGCGGTCTGCATCGCGGTATGCACGGCCACGGTATTCTCCGCGCCCCGCGCGCGCTCCTCCCGCCATCTCATAACGATCAGCAGGGCATAGTCGATGGCCACGCCGAGACCGATCAACCCGGCGAGGAACTGCACGACGAAGGAGACATCAGAGATGGCGGTCAAACCGAGCAGGCACAGAAAGGTGGCCAGAATCGATACACCCGCGATGAGCAACGGCACCATGGCGAGCAGGGAGCTGAACACCAGAACCAACACCACGAATGCACCTGCGCCACCGAGAACGACTTCGACGAGCACGCCGCGGTCGCCACCGCTCGATGCGGTTTCCAGCAGTGCGATTCCGGTCAGCCGCAGTGGTGCACCGGCTACCTGGACCTGCGCGACCGCGGCCTCCAGAGCGGGCCGCGCCGCGGCGTACGGCTCCGGTCCGGGCGTCGGGGGCGGGTAGACCAGCGCGAAGGTCGTGCGCTGGTCCGCGCTCAGAAAAGCCGGATTCTGCGTGCTGGGATAGGAGGCGATTCTGGCTCCGGGCACGACGGAGGTGACCTGGTTCAAGGCGGCGGTGAGCTGGTCCTGCGTCGCCTGTTCGGTGACCGAGGCGCCCTCGGGCAGGGTGAGAGTGAGTAATAGAGGATCATTCACCCCGCCGGAGCCGAAGCGCTCGACGATGTCCTGATTCGCCTCGTAGGCGGGCTGACCGGGCAACGCGAACTCGTAGCTCAGCGCATCAACTGTCCGCGACGCCAGTGCCCCACCCAGCCCGGCCAACCCCACCCAGAAAAGGACGACCACTATCCGGTAACGCAACACCCAGCCGGTCCAGACCCCCATGCGCTATCTCCTCGGCGAGTGCGGCCGGTCGCCGCTCGGTATTAGGAAACCCATGCTAACCGGGGCACATTGAGCCTTTCTCAGCATGAGCTGGTGACGTTGCGGGGAGGTCACAGGGGTCGATCGCTCGAGTTGCCTCGAGCGTTACCTTGCCGGGGCTGGTACGGCGGAAGTTGCAGGTCACCTCCTGGTGGGGTGGAGCAGGCCTATTCGCCGTGCAGCCGTTGGTCATGGGGACCGTTCGACGTCGGCGAGCTGGTGGTGTCGTTCGGGGAGTAGCTGCCGAGACCGACCCGGCACAATGGCCTTCTCCTCGGCAGGCGAGCCTGTCTAGCTCGTTGGTAGTTCGGCCAGTAGCGACACGAACTGATCCTCCGAGCGATCGATCGAGCGTGGAGAACCTTTGGCGCTGGTGTCCCCGCTATTGACCCAGTAGACGTGGCCCTGCCCTACAGATCATCCCAGCCAGGCGGCGACCCGCTCGGAGAAGCTGGGTGCCCGTGTCGCGGCATAGGCAGGTGTCACGGTAATCCCCCAGCACCCCACACTCCCGGGACCACCCTCGACGGGTCACCGACCCGGCGAAAGCTCATATCGACCAGTTCTTTACCGATGTGGTTGAGGTGCACAACGCCAGGCCCGATTATCTCAGCCCGGTAGCGAATATTCTTTACACTCTGCAAGCAGTCCCCGAGATTGTCGGCGACACGGTTGAGTAGCACACCGATTATGAAAAGATAGTTCGCCAGAACAGCGATCAGCAACGCGATGACCACTACGGCCAAGATAATGAGTGTCATGTCCAATCCTTGGCGTCCTTTCGGATCAGGGTTCCGGAAGCGGCCACAGTCAGGGTGACCCGGAAGCCGCCCGGCCGTAGATCACTGCGACACCGGCGGCGGTCCCTGGGGCGACCGGGAGCAGCCAGTCGTGCTGTCGTCGCAGCCAGGCGGAGGTAGGGCGGCGAACAGGCCGACCATGGGCGGCATCCACACGCCGAATCGCATCCCGCAGCCACCTTCCGACAACGTCGCGGTGGCGGGCATCAGGCGCTGCGGCCCGCCACGGGCCGCATCGGCCGGACGCGACATCGTGGGTGGGGCTGGCCCCGGGCGAGCCGAGCCGACGCCGGAGGCAAGGACGTGGCATGGGCTGACCACTCCAACCCGTCGAGTTCAACGAGGCAACTGGTGCTGGTCACCCGAAGTATCGACGTGCAGATCAGCCGCAATTGGCATAAAAATAACGCAGATGCGGATAAAAACGAAGTTAAAATACTCATCTGCGAAAAATTTAGTGCTGGCAGGAAGGTGCTACGGACATGGAGCGCGAGGACCGACAGCGCCGATCCGCCGCAGCGTGTCGATCAGTACCGGGCAGTGCAGGCACGCCGAGCCGTCGCCGCGCTCGAGGTGCCCGGTGAGCGAGGCAGGCTTTCCGAAGCTGTGGACGAACCCGCACGGGAGCCAGACCAAGATCCGTGCCCTCCCGCGCCGGATCGTCGCGCTGGAGCCCGCACGGATCACCGAGTGCCTGCTCGCCCTGGGAGTCGTTCCGATGGGTTCCTCCACCTACGAAGATCTCCGCACCCTGCGACGTGGCCAGTGGCCACCCGCGCTGCACCATCACGTTCCCCCTCAGGTCGTCGACGTCGGCTGGTACCACGAACCACCTGATGTCGAGCGCATCCGCGCGGTGAACCCTGATCTCATCCTCGCCCTCGACGGAGACGCGGACCGGCGCGCCGAGGAGCGGCGACTTCGCGAGTCGCCGCTCTCGGGTGTGGCGCCAATGATCCTGTTACCCGACCGACGCAGCGCCGACGACCGGCCCGCGTTCATCGAACGGCTCCGCGGCCTGGCTCGGTTGATGAACCGACCTGACCGCGCCGAGACGCTGATCGACGGCTATGAAGCGCGCCGCGCCGCACTCCGCCCGCTCGTGGAAGGAGAGATAGTCGCCGCAGTGTGGTTCCGCGCCGGGAAGGTCGCGGTCTACACCCGCCATCACCCCAGCCAGGTATTCACCGATCTGGGCATCACTGTGGAGGAACCGCCCGGTGAACCAGTGTGGCCCGCCGATGCCCGCCCCCGAGCCCGTTTCATCGGCCACGATGGCCTCACCGCGCTGCACTCCCCCGCCTTCGCGTTCACCCCACGCCATGTCGACGCCACCGAGACCGCGGGTTTCCTGTCCGATCCCCGCTGGGCGCGGCACCCCACCGTCGTCGCGGGCAACGCGCTGTTTTTGGGGTGGCCACTGCTCGCCAGCGGCTACTTCAGCTCGCATGCTCAACTCGACGCCGTCGAGCGGCTGTTCGGCATCACCGCGGTCGCCGCCCGGGTCGGCTCCACGGTCGTGCGGGTGGGGGTTCGTGCCGCCCGAGGTCTGGCCAGTTGGTCCGTCCAAGGCCCCGCCCTCGACGACGAGGTGTGGATAGGAAGCCAGGACGATCGCGTCATCGTCCTCGACCCAGGAAGGCAGGAAGGTCACTGCACGCTTGCCGGCGAGGGAAAACCCGCTCTCCATAACTCCCGACTGTGGATAGCGAACCGCGATGGTCTGCACGACCACCTCCTCGTACCTGACTCGGTAGAGCTCGCGCTCCAGTCCTGATCCTCACCTGCCGTCACTCGACCGAATCGACGACCGACTACGCGGCGTTCGTCCACACCTACGGCTACGACGTCCGCGCTTCGCCAGCCTGGCCGGAGCTGAAGGCGTCTGGATGCTGCGCATGACCACCTGGCTGGCTACGTCCACCGTGGACGACCCGGCACGGGCCGAGCAGGTGCGGTCGCGGCTGGCTACCTCGCGAGACGGTACCGCGCCAGTGGGCTGAACCGGACTCTGATTCAGGCGACAGCTTGAGCGACGTGCTTGGCGGTTCGGCGCAGCTCGCGCACCCTTGACCGGAAGGCCGGGTCACCCTCCAGGGGGGCGGCGGTCTTGGTG
>JBOHHD010000269.1:0-1639 GCA_050700515.1 Pseudonocardiaceae bacterium | reverse complement strand
GCGGGGTGGAGCTGGCGGTGGCCGACCGGATGCCGTTGCACGTCACCAACACCCTCGACGACCCGTACCGGACCCAGCCACCGCTGGCCAGCTTCCTCAAGGCCATCGCGGACTCGACCCGTCGGGCCGATCGGATCAAGGCCGAGCTGCCCGTCACGGTGGTGATCGGCAACCCGCCCTACCGCGAGCGGGCCAGTGGCGATGGGTCATGGGTGGAGCTCGGCGGTTACTACGGCGGTCGGCGGGGCACCGAGGACGCCTCACTGATGTCGGATTTCCGGTTTCCCGGCAATGGGCGCAACGAATACAAGCTCAAGAACATGGCCTGGTACTTCTGGCGCTGGGCCACCTGGAAGGTGTTCGACAGCCTCAGCGCGCAAGGCAGTGGCGTGGTGGCATTCGTGACCACCGCCGCCTATCTGCGCGGCACGGCGTTCAAGGGGATGCGCAAGTATCTGCGCCGCACCTGTGACGAGGGCTGGATCATCGACCTGAGTCCGGAGGGCATGCGGCCCGACGTCGCGACCCGGATCTTTCCGAAGGTGCAGCACCCGCTCGCGGTCGGTATCTTCGTGCGCGCCGAAGGCGATACGACCGACGAACCTGCCCACATTCACTACACCGCCGTGCACGGCAAGCGGGCCGAGAAATTCGCGGCACTGGCCGCGCTGGGACTCGACGATCCGGTGTGGCAGGACGCCCGCGACGGCTGGGAAGCACCGTTCACTCCAGCCGGCGCGGCAAGCTGGGACGACCACCCCGCGCTGGATGATCTCTTCCCGGTGCGCGTTCCAGGTGTCAAGGCGAACCGGGCGTGGGTGTACTCCGCCCGACCGGATGTGTTGCGGGAGCGCTGGCGGCGCTTGCTGACCGAGGCGAGCCCGGAGACCCAAGCAGAGTTACTGAAGGCCACCCGAGACCGCACCATGGCGACTCGGCTCGCCGCGCTGTCTGAAAGCACCCCGTTGTCTGAAGGTGACCGTCTCCCTGCTTTGGCTGACGAAGCCGACCTTGATCCCCCGCTACGCCGGGTGCTGCACCGCAGCTTCGACCGCAAGTGGTTGATTGCGGACCCCCGTGTTATAGATTTCCCCCGGCCCGACCTCTGGCGAGCTGCAAGCCATCCGGAGCAGCTGTTTCTTGTTGAGCTGCATTCCCAGGTGGTAAAGACCGGGCCCGGTGTCGTCCTCGGAGCCTTACTCCCTGATCAACACAGCTTCAAGGGAAGTGAGGGTGGGCGGGTGTTGCCCGTGTTCCACCCGGACGGGCGGCCCACCAGCGGTGTGAAGTTGCTCGGAGCGTTGTCCGAGCGTCTCGGCGCCGAGGTCAGCGGTCTGGACCTGCTCTGTTACGTCGCTGCCGTCGTGTCCCACCCGGCATACACAGCACGATTCGCCGAGCAACTGGAGACACCGGGAGTCAGGGTGCCGCTCACGGCGGACCGCGAGGTATTCACCAGGGCGGTCGAGCTGGGACGCGAGGTGGTGTGGGCCTCGACCTACGGGCAGCGCTGCGCGGATCCCGCAGCCGGTCGCCCAGGAGAGGACATCTCGCTACCGCCAGGTAAGCGGCCGGTGAGCCTGGATGGTATCCCGTACACCCCGGAGGGCATGCCGAACACGATCGAGCACACCAGTGA
>JBOHHD010000268.1:0-4015 GCA_050700515.1 Pseudonocardiaceae bacterium | reverse complement strand
CTCGTCCAGCCGCCAGGAGCCGACCGGGATGCCACACGCCCACGCGCGACCCGGTTCGCTCCCACCACGGTCCTTCCTCTCACCCTGGCGTGGAGTGTAGCCACGCCCGCCCTGATTGTCGTGGGTTCTCAGTACCCAAAACCTGTGGAATTTATGGACGGCTACTAGGGGCATGACGCAGAAGGCTTCGCGAAGGTGCGCGACGGCGAGCGCATTCATGTCCGCTCATCGGCAGATGAGCGAGCACCATCCTATAGCAGGCCCTCGGCCTGTCCGCATCGTCTGTGGCTCATCCGATGATCGCCGACCGTGCCCGCAATCCGCGGTTGCCGTGACCACGCATGTCGAGGTTCGCACCGCGGACGCGAGAGTCGCCGACACTGATCTCGGCACGGTACCGGCCGAGGATTTCCTGCTGGTAGGCATCCTCAGCCACATCAGGACACCGGCCTGGCCGGGCCATCCCGGCTGCACCGGCGAAACCTCAAGATCTAGATACATAAAGATACGTCTGGACAGCGGAGCATGCCTGCTCCCCGCTCTCCGGCAAACTGTAGCTCAACCAGCGCTCGCCAGATTCTGGAGCGGTACACGATTTCCGAAATCCCACGATGGTGTAATAGCAGGTTTCTGAACCCAACACCCACAAATGCAACAATTCCGAGGCGAAGGCCGACTTCGGAATCCTCATAAGACCAACCCTGTCGTTAGGTTATGGTGAGCCGTTCTACGGGTTGGCCGGTAAATCCGGCGATGAGGTCGAAGTCCTTATCGAGGTGCAGGATTGTCAGGCCGATGAGTTCGGCGGTCGCCGCGATCAACAGGTCTGGTATCGAGGGTGCGCGGTGCTGTCCGCGGTCAGCCAGGAGCGTGAATACTTCGCAGCGCGATCCTCGATGGCGGGTGTTGCGTACTCCACAGACATGTGGGAAAGGGGTGGGGTGTGAGGCCGGAGCGGAGATCACTCGCCGATTTGGCGGATCAGCGTCCAGCCGGGGTGCGCTTCGACTTCACGCTTGATCGCGGCGGCCAGGCCATCAGCTTTGCCGTGACTTCATACCGCCCGCATCGGGAGTCAGAACGGGGGTGGGTCGTCGTCAGGGTCGGGGTCCGGCGGGGGTCGCGGCGGCGGCTTGGTGTCGGTTTTCGGTGATCTCTCGTCCCAGATGGGGGAGTCGTTCCAGTCGTCGTCGGGTGGGGTGTATAGCGGTGGTGCTGACTGGTGGCGGGGGAGGGGATCGGGCAGGGGCTCGATGATCGGCGGTGTACGGACGTAGTAGGTATGCCCGAGGCGGCTGGTCCAGCGGAACAGGCCGGGTTCGGGCTGGTGGAGCTGCCAGCCGCCTTCGTGCTTGACGCGGTGGTCGTGGCGGCAACCGTGGCCGAGATTGGGGCCGGTGGTGGGCCCGCCGTAGGCGTGGTCGACGGTGTGGTCGGCGTCGGCGCTGTGGGCAGGGGCGCGGCAGCCGACCATGACGCAGTACCGGTCCCGGATCTGGACCTCCCGGCGCAGCGCTGCCCCGGGGGTGCGCCGCGCAGGATTGGCAGGTGGCTGCGGAGTGCGGTGCCGGCGGGCCAGGTCGGTGAGTACCAGGGCCCAGCCACCGAGCGTGTCGGGATCAGCAATGAGGTCGTGCAGGGTGGTGGCGGGAATCTGAAGCTCCACGATCTGGCGAGATCTCGCCGAGCGAGGTGCCCAGCCGGTGGGACGCGCCGGGGTGATCCCGCTGTGCAGTAGCTGTCCGTGCTGGTCGGTGATGGCGTAGCGCCATTGACCTCCGGTCAGCGAACTGGCCAGGTCGCGGGCCAGTTCGGCGTGCACGGGTCCCCAGCCCGCCAGCTCGCCGGGGTACTCGTCATGCCCCAGCAGAGTGGACAGCCGCACCCGCAATTCCATTCCGGCGCCGGTCGGGCAGGGCTGTCGGGTCGGGCCACCGATCGCGGAGGACCTGTCTTCACCGGTCTCGTTGCCGGCGTCGTCCGCGGTTCCCATGCCGGGCCCGTCCGGCCCGTTGCCACCCGGCTCTTCAGGCCCGTGGCCACCCGGCCAGTGGGGTCCGCCGTCGTCAGGCCCTTTGTCGGGTCCGCCGTCGCCGGGCTCGTCGGGTCCGCCGTCGTTGTCGGCTTCGCCGTCGCCGGATTGGCCGTCCTGGTCGTGGGCCTTGCCTGAGGCGGTGCGCAACAGGTCGAGGATCGTGGCGTCGTCCAGTCCGGCGTAGGTGCCGTCGGTCATGCCGAGGAACAGATCGGCGCGGACGTGGTCGAGGGGGCGGGGGTCACCGGCTCGTTTGGCTGCCTTGGCCAGCGCGTCGATCCGCCCGCTGGCTGCGGCGACGCGGTCGAGGGGCAGGTTGAGCCCGGACAGGTTCGCCGAGCCGTCGGGGTTGCGACGGCCGATGATTTTGCGGTCGGCGAGGGCGTGTTCGTAGCGCCGTTGCGCCCAGGCCGGGTCGATGGCGATGGCCAGCTTTTTGACCTGCTCGATCATCTGCCCCGTGGTCGGCGTCGGGGTCCGGGCCAGTACCGCAGCGCAGACCGCGCGGGCCTGCTCGGTGCTGAGGTCGGTGGTCCATTCCGACAGCACCCGGGCGCGGGGCTCGTCGAGGCGTCCGGCGTCCAGCGCGGCGTGCACCGCGGGCAACCGGGTGATCAGATCGTGCGCCAGCCAGAACTGGGTGTCGGCGGCTCGGCGGGTCAGCATCAGCGCGGCGCGGATCTCGTCGGCGGAGAACTCATCGGGGGCGGGCATGCGGGCCAGGTCGTCGTGGGCAGGGCCGCACAACCCGACCTCGACCATCGCGGCCATCACCTGAGCCCGGTCATGATTGAGCTGCCGGTACCGGGCCTTAAGCACTTCCACACAATCGAAACCGGACAGCCGAGCCAATTCGATTCCGGACAGCGCCTGCGCCAGCCGGGGACCTGGCGGAATATCCGCCAGATCCGCAGGAATCGACCGGCAACTCGACATGAGAGCACGCTACAACTCGACACCGACAAAAACGGTCGAGCTCGCGACCGATGATACTTTTTTCCAGGTAACGAAACCTGACCCCAGGATGCAAGCCGTAGATCGGCCAGCCGATCGGCGCCATGCCGAGCCGGGCTACATCGGGCAATCGCCCGACCCGGTGACGCTCGGAGTTGACTGGACCTAGGATTCACCGTCGTGGACCGGATGGATCAGCGGCTCGACGGCCTGGACGCCGGATGGCGTGGGCATGACTTCCTCAGCCAGGTCCGCGAGGTCTGCCGGTTGCGTACCGACCAGGATCGCTCGAAAGCCGGAGCGGAGATCATCGAGCGGATCCGGGGGACGGACGGGGCCGAGTTCGATCACCTGGTGGTGCGCTACACCCAAGGCCATTGGAATCAGGAGCTGGTTGTCGGAGTGTGTGACGGGCCGGTCAACGCCGAGGCCGTCATCCGTTTCCACAACGTGGTGTGCGCCCACCTCACGACAGCAGGAATACCAGGGCTGATCTATCGGGGCGAACCCGCGAGTCCCGACGCGGAAAGTGTCGCTCTGGAGCACCGGATCTATCTACAAAGTTTTGCCGAGTATCAGCACGTCTGGCAGCACAGCGACTATGTTGCGGCGCAGACCCAGCGGTTGCACGCCGACCCCGAGTATCCGCTGCGGCGGCATGTGGACAAGCGCTGGTCGGAGCTGGGCGAGACCACCGCTCGCCCGACCACGGTCGCCGAGCAGATCATGACCCTGCTGGACACCGAGGGCCCGCGGTTCATCCTGGTGCTGGGCGACTTCGGCACCGGCAAGACGTTCCTGCTGCGCGCCCTGGCCGAGCGGCTCGCCCGAGACTCCGAGTTGATCCCGGTGCTGGTGACCATGCGGGAGCTGACCAAGGGCCGCACCCTCGACCAGCTGCTGGCCCAGCACATGAGCGGGGAGAACAGCTACCACCAGGCCTCGTTCCGTTACCTGCTGCGCGAGGGGAAGATCGCGCTGCTGTTCGACGGCTTCGACGAACTGGTCCAGCGCACCGACTACGAC
>JBOHHD010000267.1:0-6182 GCA_050700515.1 Pseudonocardiaceae bacterium | reverse complement strand
GTGTCCGCCTCTCATGCACGCTGTGTCCGCCTCTCATGCACGCTGTGTCCGCCTCTCATGCACGCTGTGTCCGCCTCTCATGCACGCTGTGTCCGCCTCTCATGCACGCTGTGTCCGCCTCTCATGCACGCGGCGTATTCGGACGGCCGTTGCGGTGCACGACGAGCACCGAAGGGCGGGCGAGGTTGCCGGGGCCACAGACCTCCGCGCCGATCGGGACGGTGAGGAACTACTTGACCTGCCCGCGCTGTGGGCCGTCGACAGCGACGCCGAACAGGCCGTCATGGGAACCCAAGACATTGCCATCGGTGGCGATCCAGAGGTTGCCGTGCTCGCGGGGAATGAAATTCGGGTCGTATAGATCGATCTCGACGATCCAGCCGAAGCGGTTGACCTCGTTGGGCTCGCGTGGCACGTCGAATGCGCACATGCGTTGTCACACTGGTACCGGCAGGTCAGCGCGGCGCGACCGCCCGGATGAGCAACGGTGAGGGGAAGCATCGCCGCCGAGTGGGCCAGGTCGGACCTGGAGATCGTGGCTCCGCGATTGCTGTCAGTAATAAATAGGGTTAGCGGTTGGGTGACCCATTCGAGTGAAGTGGAGGGGACATCCGTACGTCCGAACCACACCGAAATGGACAACGAGACAACGCTTCCCGACGAATTGACAGCTCGGGGCGGCCCGATGTCTCCCGGAGGGGTAGACGTGCCAGGTCAGAGGTCCTGCTCACCGTGCTCGCCCAACCCGTGCTTGCTGGGCTGTTCGTCGCCGAGAGGTCCACTCGAGGTGGCGATCGTGACAGCGGCGGTGCTGCTCACCATCGCCGTCTGACATCCGGCGATGCGCTGGCCACACCGGCCGTTGTGGGGTGCGCGATGGCGTCGTGCTCGTCAGCGGGGCTCCGTGGCCGATACTTGATCCATTGCCACAATCTCGACCACGAGGACAGAGCCATGATGGCGGCCTTCATCACCCTCTGACCCGACACCAGGTCACTGGCGGTTACCGTGGGCCAACCCATTCAGTGCTCGGTGGCCGCCAACTTGTCGAACGGGGTGGTCAACCCGTCGCGGACCACCTGCCGGGTATCGCGCCACCGCCGGATGAACTGCCCGATGGCCAGCGACACGTACAACGCCGACATCACGATGATCACGAGGCGGTTGGCCTCGGTGGACAGCGTGATACTGGCCAGGAACTGCACCGAGAACAGCACGAACAGCGTGGCCGCGCCGGAGAACGTCAGACCGAGATTGACCAAAATGCTCACCGCGAACAGCGATTGCGCCGCTGTGATCAGCAGCTCGAAGCGCTGATGGACATCGAGCGGCAGCCCATCAGTGGTGGTCGCCGACAAGGCGAACACGATCGGGATCGTGCCGACCAGTAGCGTCCATTGGTTGACCTTGCTGGACAACAGGGTGCCCAGCGAGTGCGAGGCCTTGAGCCGCAGCGCGTACAGGCAGGCCACGATCAGCTCGGGAGACTCGCTGGCCAGCGGCGCCACCCATTGCACCAGCAGGAACTTATCGATACTGAGCTGCTCACCGGTGGCGACCAGGCCCTCGGCGAAGTGCTCGGCGGTGCACAGGATGAACAACCCGGCGACGGCGAACATGGCGATCACGAATCCGCGCCGCCGCTTGCGCGGCTTGCGACCCACCCACTGCGCCACTCCTACCAGCTCCGGATGCTCGGCGGGCGCCTTGGACAACCGCCAGGCGTACGCCGCGAAGATCGTCACCAGCACCGCGGCGTCCACCATGCTCAGCGTGGTGCGCAGGGGCAGGGTCAACGAATACAGGGTGGCGATGCCGAGGAACGCCACCTCGGCGGACATCACCGGCGCCAGCTCGACCCGGCCCGGATGGGTCGACGGGCTGTCGTGGCCCCCGGCGCGGCGCGCCCGCAGCGCCGCAACGGTGGCCACCAACACCACCAGTGGCCACCCGACTCCCACCAGTACCCGGTTCGCCCCGGTCATGTTCGCCATCGCCAGCGAGCACGGATTCGTGCCGTCCGGACCGGACACACACGTCCCGCTCGCGTCGTACAGCTGGCCGGCCTGATAGGTGAACACGAAGTCCACGGCGTACTCCGGCAGCACCGCAAGCAGCGCCAACACCGCGATGGCGAGCCCGGCGCTGATGTCCACCTGCGCGGCCTCAGCGGCCCAGGACAGCACGAATGCCGCGCCGATGATCGCGATGCCGTATACCAGCGCGGCCAGCGGTGCGGCCAGCTCGGGATGCGGCCACCCCAGATAAGCAGCGGCGCCGAGGTACGAACCAGGCAGCGCGAGCGCGACCGCAAGCGGAAACTGGGCGGGCAACCCCCGCTGCTCGTCAGCCAACGTCACCCTCTCCACCCGACGCCTGGTCCCGGCCTGACTACCCCGCGCCAACGCCGGACAACCCCGCGGGGCAGGCAGTTTAACCACATTACCCGCCGACCGTGTGACAGCTGCCGCCAAACGGGGCCAGCTGGCGTCAGAGCGGGATACCCGTCCACGAACCGGGGTACCAGAGCAGGAGGCACGATCCGGAAAGTGGCGTCCGTGCCGACTCAACGACGAGAGGAGCGACGTGCTGACCATTCAGCAAGTCAGAAATCTGCAAGGCGCTACCGTCTACGATGCCGACGGTAACAAGATCGGCAAAATCGGCCAGATCTACCTTGACGACCAGACCGGACATCCGGAGTGGGTGGCCGTGCGGACCGGTCTGTTCGGCACTCACGAGAGCTTCGTGCCCCTGGCACAGGCCGACATGCCCCGTGAGGGAGAGGTGGTGGTGCCGGTGTCGAAGGCGCAGGTCAAAGATGCCCCCCGGATCGACCCCGTCGGGGGGCATCTTTCCGGGGCCGACGAGGTCGAGCTTTACCGGTACTACGAGCTCGAACCTGAGCCGTCAAGTCAGACTCGCCGTCCGGTTGGCCAGGACATCTCCGGGCCGACCACCGATGACGCGATGACCCGATCGGAAGAGAGGATGCGGGTAGGCGTCGAACAGCGTGAGACGGGACGAGTCCGGCTGCGTAAGTACGTGGTGACCGAAGAGATCCAGCAGCCCGTCCAGGTCAGCCACGAGGAAGTCCGCATCGAGCGCGAGCCGATCACTGCGGAGAACCGCGACCGGGCCGTGAGTGGCCCCGCGATCAGTGAGGAGGAGCACGAGGTCACGTTGTACGCGGAACGGCCGGTCGTGCAGACCGAGGTCACCCCGGTCGAGCGGGTCCGGTTGGCCAAAGACACCGTACGCGACGAAGAAACCGTACGCGGCGAGGTCCGCAAGGAGCAGATCGAAACCGAAATCGTCGACGAGCGCAATCGCTCTAGCTGAACCCAGCGCCACGTCATGAACGGAAGCGCTGGTCGTCGCCACAGATGACGGCACCCCAGCTCCGCCGCACGGGGGTATGGAGCACCCGGGCGGCGGAGTTCGCTTACGGGCGAGAGGGACGCAGCTGTACTTCAACGCAGCGGGCCCGGTGGGCTGCCTCGTCGAGCACCGCGCGGCGGGGCTCGGGGACGTCGAGTACCCGGGGTTCGGCCCGGGCCAGCAGTGCCGCCAACCGCGGGTCGGTGGCTAGGGCGCGCAGCGCCGTGGTGTCCCCGCCGAGGACAATGGCATCCAGCTCAGCGGCACGCGTCAGCAGCACCCGGGCGGTGGTGTCCGCGACGGCCTGCAGCGCCACCCGGGCCTGACCCTCCCGCCGCCGGGCGAAGCGCTGCTGGGACTGCCCACCCGCCGCAGTGCGACCGTGCACCGGCCTGCTGCCCGTACTGGAAGTGAGCACGACACCGGCGCGGGCGATACCGACGCTGTATCCACCCAGACGCACCAGCAACAGCCCGACCGTCCGGAGTGTCATGAGGTGCTCCAGCAGATCATCCACAGCGAGACCGTCCCGCTGGTCGGGCTGCCCCGCCAGGGAACCGAAGGGCACCTGGACGAGTGCGGTCCAGCCGTCGCCGGCCCTCACCTCCACCCGCTGCGGCGCGACCGTGGTGGCCACCGCCCCGCTGTGCCCAGTGGCGAACCGATCCAAAAACCCGGCCAGCCGCTCAGGTTCCACCTCCACCGCCCGCCCCCCAGCGGCGAGCTCCCGGGTCCGGCTCATGACGACACGCTACGGCACTGACTGCTGAACGGGTGAGTCGACCAGCTCGATGCCAATAGCCAGCACGCAGAGCGCCTCGCACTCAGGCGGGTATCTCGGTCGTTTTCTGCCCGCTGGCGATGAGGTCGAAGTAGCGTTTATAGACGCCCATCTCGTGAGCGCGAGCGAGCATGCGCCTGGGCCGAGCAGTCATCAGACGGGCCAGCTCCTTAAGGATGATATGGACCGAAGCGCACCGGGATCGACGCCTTTTCAGCCTTCGCCCGGTTACAGCATCAGCCGACATTGGCTCTGGTAACGGTGAGCTCGTCGACGGCGGCGTAAAGCCGCCGCGCGGCAGCCTTCTTGGCATCCACGGTGGCCGAGGCATCGCTCAGCGTGGCTATGATCTCATCGTACAGGGTGTATATTCCCGAAGGGATGAATGCCTTGTCACGCAACTGCTCGAAGCCATTTTTAAGTTGGGAGGAGCTGGCGCTCCCTTTCCAATAGCTGAGGAATTCGCGGTATGCGGGCGAGTATCGTTCGGTGTCGAATTTGAGCGCCTCAAAGTGCATCCGGTGCTTCTCGCGTCTGTAGCTTGTCTGGTGAGTGAGTATCGAGCCGAGACCGACTCCCAGGAGGCTCAGAAACGAAGTCACCCAGGCAACGAACAGCGGGGTCGAGTCCGAGTCCGCTGCATTCGGCGCACTCCGGGGTGTCACGGCCACCTGGTCGAGGGTCTGGCCCGAGTGAGCGGTGACAATGAGGTAAAATTCCTCGGGTTTGTCTGCGGACAGAGGCACTGCGGTCGACTGCTTGGCGGGCAGTGCGGTTCGCTCTACGACCGTGGCAAGCTTGCCGCCGCTCCACAGCTCCACCCGGAGCTTGTCGATCGGCGCATCAGTCATATTTCGTACAGTGGCGACTACCTGCGCGACGCTGTCCTCACCCCGGATGAACGCATCCACCTGGATCAGCCCGGACGGGCGGCCTCAAGTGGTCAGTGCGTCAGCGTGGGATAATTACTGGTCGATCGCTTGAGTGGAGGACGGGGTGGCTCGAGGTAGTGTGTTATGTCTCGGAGAACGCGAAGAGATATCGCGAGGAATTGTGGCGGAAGAGACTGGCCGTGAGATCGGGTTGCGAATCGGCAGACACTTCTCCGTGGTCAATCGCGAGATCGCGCGAAACGGTGGGCGATTAGCTTATCGCGCGTTCGATGCGGAGCGGAAAGCGGTCGCCTCCGCCAAGCGACCAAAAGACCGCAAAGTAGAAACCGATCTCCTTCTCCTGACTGAAGTAAACAAGGGCCTGAAACTCAAATGGTCACCACAACAAATCTCCACCAGGCTCCAGAAGGATTTCCCCGAGGATGAGGCGATGCGCGTGTCGCACGAGGCCATCTATCAAGCGCTGTTCGTCCAGGCAAAAGGTCAGCTAAAAGTACAGCTCATCGGCCGGTTGCGGACTGGCAAGATTCGGCGCGTCAGCCGAGCCGAGCGGCGCGCTGTCAAGGAGAACAGGCAGGCCATCCCCGGTATGGTCATGATCACCGAGCGTCCTCCTGAGGTCGCCGATCGGGCCGTGCCCGGACATTGGGAGGGAGATCTCATTATGGGGGAGAAAAACGCCTCAGCGATTGCGACTCTCGTCGAGAGAACCAGCCGATTCGTCATTCTCCAGAGGCTACCCTACGACCATACCGCCGACCGCATGGCCTACGCTCTCACCACAGCGATGAACCGCCTGCCCACACTGTTGAAACGATCGTTGACCTGGGACCAGGGTCGGGAGATGGCCCAGCATGCAAAATTCACCACCATCACCGGGATCCCCGTCTTTTTCTGTGACCCACATTCACCCTGGCAGCGCGGCACAAACGAAAACACCAACGGCCTGCTCCGTGAGTACTTCCCCAAGGGAACAGACCTATCGGGTTATGACCAAGACTACCTCGACGCGGTCGCCTTCGAACTCAACGGACGACCCCGACAAACACTCGACTGGCTCAAACCCTCCGAAAAACTCAACACTATACTATTAGAGGCAGCTGACGCATCCACCGCTTGAAACCGCC
>JBOHHD010000266.1:0-5698 GCA_050700515.1 Pseudonocardiaceae bacterium | reverse complement strand
GCCTCGCTGTGTCTAAGTCATTCCCGCAGCTAAACGCCCAACTCCGTGCCCACGACCTGCACGAGATCGCCGCCGGGCTGCTGGCCTGGGTCGACACCCTGACCGAACCCACCGGCGAGGTGTGGCGAGTGCCCCGGGGGGATTCGGTGCACCTGTCGACGACCGGCCGATTGCCCCACGGCCCCGGCATCCAGATCTACGGCGCCGTGCCGTTCACCGAACACGGCCCCGGTGGCCGACTCGCCCCCGACACAACCGCGCCACTGCTGCTCGGCGCCCTGCGCCACTTGACCGACTCCGGGCAGGTGCCCACCTGATGCCCACCACCGACTCCCCCACCGTCGACATCAGCCGGATGACCCGGGCGCAGCGGGCCGCACTGCCGCTGAGCACCGACATCGTCCAGGCACTGGCCGACCAGCACGACGTCTGTCTGCGACCGCTCGCCATGCGCCGCATCGACCTGCACACCGGCCGCGTCGACATCGTCCCGGTCCCGTGCGGGTCCACCCGCGACAACCAGTGCCGCCCCTGCGCGGACAAGGCCCGACGACTGCGCATGGCCCAATGCCGCGACGGTTGGCACCTCGACACCGAACCGACCATCGCCCGAGCCACACCCACCGAGGAACACAAGAACCTGATGGCGGCCCGGGCCGACCTGGTCGCTACCTACGCCGAGCACCAGGCCCACGGTGATGCCGAGTCCTGTAAGCAGATCGCCGACTCAATCGACGAACTCGACACCGAGTTGCGGGCACTGGGGGTGCGTGGCCGGCTGACTCCGCTCGCCCGGCCCGTCAAGCCGAAGAAGCGGTCGACCCGACGGCGGCAGGACACCCCAAACCTGCCCCGCCGGCCGGTCCAGAAACGCACTGTGGGTCGGGTCTTCGCAGGACGTTACCGACCGTCGACGTTTCTGACCTTGACTCTGGACTCCTACGGCCGGGTCGACAAGAACGGGGCTGCGGTCGACCCCGATAGCTACGACTATCGCCGGGCTACCCGCGATGCCATTCACTTTCCGGCGTTGGTGGATCGGTTCTGGCAGAACACCCGCCGCTGTATGGGTTGGGACGTGCAGTACTTCGGCACCGTCGAGCCCCAGAAACGCGGCGCCCCGCACTTTCACGCTGCAATCCGGGGGGCCATTCCTCGGGCGGAGTTGTGGCAGATCGCAGCAGCGACCTATCACCAGGTGTGGTGGCCCCCCCATGACGAGCTCGTTTACGGCGGGGAGCGGGTGCCGGTCTGGGACGGGGAGGCCCAAGCCTTCATCGACCCCGACACCCGCACACCCCTGCTCACCTTCGACCAGGCCTGTGAGGAGCTGACCGAACCGGCCCATGTCGTGACTTTCGGGGCACAGGTGCATATCAAGGGCATCCTCGGTGGCACAGAGGAAGCCGGACGCCACATCGGCTACCTCACCAAGTACCTGACCAAGAGCATCGGCCAGGCGGCCGGGCTGGACGAGCACGCCACCGACGCCCAACATGACCACGTCCGGCGCCTGCACGCCGAACTCGCGGTGACCCCCTGCTCGCCGCGCTGCGCGCTGTGGCTGCTCTATGGCATCCAACCCAAGGGTGCCCGCCGGATCACGACCCCAGGGGTGTGCAAGGGCAAGGCCCATAAGCCCGAGTACCTCGGCATCGGCGGGCGCCGCGTGCTGGTCTCCCGGAAATGGTCGAACAAAACCCTCGACGACCACCGCACCGAGCGGGCCGTGTTTGTTCGGCAACTCCTCGAACAAGTCGGGATTCAGCCAACGCACGGTCCGGAGGACGGGTCCTATATCTGGGAACGCACCGCACCCACCGACCCCGACGTGCCACCCCGGCCGGTCCTGCTGCTGCATGCCATCGCTGAGCGACAACGCTGGAAAGCCGAATACGCCGCCGCACAACTCGCTGCAAGCGGAGCGCCACCCGACAGCCCTTCGGCAACTGACGATCAAGCCGCCTGAGGAAGACAGCCGTGAACCACTTAACCCCGCAACGAAGGCAAGCACGAGTTGGTATCAGCGATCGCCGAACAGAACTGACCGCGCCCACACAAGACGACCTGGGTAGGTCAGCCATGGAAAAGCTGTGGAGCACACAGGAGCTCGCCGATTTCCTCAGTCTGCCCGTCCAAACCATTTATCAGTGGCGAAAGCGGAATTACGGGCCGCCCGGGCGGAAAATGGGCAGGCACATCCGTTATCGCCCGTCCGAGGTGGAGTGCTGGATTGACAGTCTTGACAGGCGGGTTGCCTGATGGCCGTCGATGATCTTTGGTATCTCACCAGACGCGACCCGGAGACTGGTGAGCGTCGCCCGTCAAAACGGCATGGCCGGGGCAAGCGGTGGCGCATCCGATGGAGTGACCCGCAGACGGGTGAGACTCGGACGGCGTTATTTGAGCGCAAGACTGACGCTGAGCGGCACGACGTGAGCATGCATGCGGACATCTCGCGGGGGCAGTACATCGACCCTCGGGCCGGAAAGATCACGATTGCGGAGTACGCGGCCCAGTGGCGGGCACATCAGCTTCACCGGGACTCGACTGCTGACATGGTCGAGCGGGCGTTTCGACTGCACATCCTGCCGGTGCTCGGACACGTGCCGATGGCCAACGCTCGGGCGAATCACATCCGGGCATGGGTCAAGGCGACGGCCGAGAACCTGTCCGCCTCCACGGTTCATCTCGTCTACAGCTACGTGAAATCGATGTTCACCGCCGCCACCGTTGACAAGATCATTGCTTCATCGCCGTGCGTTGGGATTCGTCTTCCGGAGATCCGGGACCGCGAGTTCTTCATCCCGGAACCAGAGCAGATCCATCGCCTCGCCGAGGAGATTGCGGACAGGTACTCACCTATTCCCTATATTGCGGCAGGATGCGGACTACGTGGGAGTGAGATCTTCGGCCTCGAACTCGACCAGGTCGACTTTCTGAGCCGGGAAATCCACGTACGGCAGCAGCTCAAGAGAATGCCGGGGCTCGCGCCGTATTTGGGTGAACTCAAGACGAAGACCAGCCGGCGCACCGTCGAGTTGCCGGAGGTCGTTCAGCTCGCCCTGGCTCGGCACGTCGAGACGTACCCCGTTCGCGAGATCGTCATCGAAGATCGGACCGATCTGCGGAACATCCATCATCGTCCGGCAAGGCTGCTGTTTCTTACTGCTCATCACCGGCCGCTGCACCGCTCGAACTGGTCGGCAGTGTGGCGTACGGCGGTGCGACGTGCCGGATTGCCGGCCGGCTTCGGTCTGCATGGCCTGCGCCACTACTTCGCCACACTGTTGATCCACAATGGCGCTGCGGTGAAGACAGTGCAGCTCGCACTCGGCCACAGCTCGCCAATGATCACCCTGAACACCTATGCGCATGAGTGGCCGGACGCTCTCGATCGGACGCGAACGCTCGTTGACGCCGCATTCCGACCACGCCCGTCGACGGCCGTCACCGGGGCGGGTCGGTGATGACGAGTTGTACCGCTGTTGTACCCAATACCCTCAGCAGTCCTGTTGTTGCTGGTCAAGGGCTTACACAACGGTACAGGCCGCGCTTGCTGATGTACTGCACGACCCCGTCGGGTACCAGGTACCAGACCGGCAGATCGGTGGCGACCCGGTGCCGACAATCGGTCGAGGAGATCGCCATGGCGGGCACTTCGACCAAACTCACCGCCCCGGGGGGCAGGTGCTCGTTGCACAGGAGGAATCCGGGGCGGGTCACCCCGACCAGGTGAGCCAGCTCGAGCAACTCGCCGACCCGTTTCCAGGACAGGATCTGAGCCAGCGCATCGGCACCGGTGATGAAGAACAGCTCGTCGTCCGGATACTGCGCCCGCAGGTCGGTGAGGGTGTCGACGGTGAACGTAGGTCCCTGGCGGTCGATGTCCACCCGGCTGGTGGAGAACCGTGGGTTGGAGGCCGTCGCGATAACGGTCATGAGGTAACGATCCTCGGCCGGGCTGACCTCGTGCTGGCCCTTCTGCCACGGGATTCCGGTGGGCACGAAGACAACCTCGTCGAGCTCGAAGCGAGCCTGCACCTCACTTGCGGCGACGAGGTGGCCGTGGTGGATCGGATCGAAAGTCCCGCCCATCACCCCCAGTCGCCGACCGGACATGGAGGCAGCCTAGGCGCAGTGACGGCCACTGAGTGGACGATGCTCGAGGAGCACCACCATCGAGGTTGGTGGCTCTCGAAGAGCCACCAACCATCAGTGCGACGGAATGTTCACGAACTGGCGCAGGTAGCGGTCCTGGAAGGTGACCGGGCCTCGGGGCCCGGGTACCCGGTCGACGTTGATGCCTGTCTCGGGGACTCGGCGCAGCTTGAAACCGTCGAGCAGGCGAGTACTGGCATTCCAGAACGCCCCGGTGCCCGTGTAGTCGTCCAGGAACCGGTGCGCGGCGGCCTGGTCACGAGTGACGATCGTGGCGGCGAGGCCAGAGGTCTCGCGATTCGCGACCTCAGCGGCCTGCGCAGGGCCGGCCACCCGACACACGGTCAACGTCGCCTCCCGACCGCTGTCCAGTGCCCACTCGTGGCCGAGCGCGTGGTCGTGCGGCGGCAGTGACAGCGCGATGCCCCGGGCACGAGCGGCGTCGAGTAGCTCGTCGTGCAACCGGGTCGGGGCGCCGTCAGCCACCAGCAGCAGGTTTACCCGGTTGCAGACGCCCAACCGGTCCAGCCCCGCCACGAGCAACTCGACGGCCAGCGTGGGCTCGGCTTCGGCATCGATGTAGAGCACCCCACCACCGTCGGCGTGGGCCAGCACCCGCACCCCGTGGCGGGCACCTTCAGTCGCCAGTGCCTTGGTGGTCTCCCCGCTGCCCCGCACGATGACCAGTGGGATCAGCTCAGGCTGTTGCACCAGGGCGATGGCGCTGTCCCGATGCGGGTCGGGCACCAGTTGCACAGCATGCGGGTCCAGCCCGGCCTCGGCCAGCGCAGGCGCGATAACGTGCTCACGCAGTGCCAGCGCGGAGCGCAGCGCCGCTGAGCCCGTCCGCAGCACTCCGGCGTTGCGGGACTTCACCAGCTGCGAGGCGACGTCGACGGTGACGTTGGGCCGGGCTTCGAAGGTGGCGCCCACCACGCCGACCGGGCGACGGCGCTCGATCAGCCGAAGCCCGTCCGGGCGGTCCTCCAGCACGTGATCCCGGGGAGGGAAGGGGGCCTGGGCGAGCAGGGCGAGCTGGTCGGCCATATCAGCCAGCCGCACTTCACCCAGCCGGAGCCGGTCGACCAGAGCGTCGGTCATCCCGGACCTCTCGGCGGCGGCAATGTCCGCACCGTTCGCGGTGAGTACCGCGGCGGCGGACGCGGTCAGCCGCCGCGCCATGGCATGCAGCGCTTCGTCGATCATCTTCTCGGAGGCCACGGCGAGCGCAGGCGCAGCCCGTTGCGCTCGCCGCGCACAACCGGCAACAATCTCGGTTCCGGGATGGGTGCCCGTGTCGGAGCTCGTTCGCCGCTGCACGGCACTGGAGCCTACGGGGCGTATGCCCACCGTGATGGGAGAGCATGGGGAACATGAATCTGCGGGGGTCCGCCGAGGAGGTACTCCAGGCGTTGGCAGGTCCGCAGGCCCGGTTACGCGACGATCAGTGGATCGCCATCGAGGCACTGGTAGCGCACCGGCGCCGCGCCCTGGTCGTGCAGCGCACCGGGTGGGGCAAGTCGGCGGTGTACTTCGT
>JBOHHD010000265.1:0-2174 GCA_050700515.1 Pseudonocardiaceae bacterium | reverse complement strand
TCTGTGGTGAGGGCCCACCGTACTGCTGTTGCAGAACTTCGCTGTTCTCGGCCTGCATGCGATACAGCGAATCACGCAGATCGGAATCGCCCCCGTGAAAGGTCTCCAGCAACTCCATCCAACGGCGGGCCAGCGTCTGCACCTGGGGAGTGGCCGGGTCGGTACCCGCGTCCAACTCGGCCTGCACCGCGGCAATGAGCTGCGGCCATTCGGCGAGCACGTTCGCGGTCGCCTCGGGACCCGCCTGCTCGTGGCGTCGGGTCAACGTGGCCAATTGCTCCTCGGTGAAATAACGCATCATGGTCTCGTCCATCTTCATCACCTCTTCTATGAGTTCGAGGAGATCGGTCGCCGTCGGTGGGCCGGCCGCCTGTACCGCGGCCAGCATCGCCGTCAATCGGACCCGCAGCGCGCGGATGGCCGCCAGCTGAACGTCGATGTGGTCCAGGTGATCCCACAGCAGCTCGAGGAGATCCGGCTCGCCGGTCAGCAACTGACCGATCGTCTCCAGGGGCAGGCCCAGTTCCCGCATCGCCACGATCCGGTACAACCGGCGCACGTCATCCTCGTCGTAGAGCCGGTGCCCCGAAGGTGTCCGAGCCGAAGGGCGCAGCAACCCGAGCGAGTCGTAATGGTGCAGCGTGCGCACCGTCAATCCGGTCAACCGGGCCAGCTGCCCCACCTTCCACGTCGCACCGCTCACCGGATCTCGCCTTCTCCTCGTGCCCCGCACAGCATCTCCTCGTGCCCCGCACAGCGCGGTGCCAACGGAGACGCTAAGTCCTCACGCGACGTCAGGTGCAAGCCCCGATCTCAGCGACCGGTGAACCGCCCGGGGCGGCGCTCGCGGAACGCCGCCATGGCCTCGGCGAGATCCTCGCTGGGCAGGAAAGCGGCGTTCCAGGCGGCGACGTAACGCAAGCCCTGTGCCACCCGGGCCTCCCGAGCGGCACCGAGGACGTCCTTGACGCCCTGCACCACCAACGATGGGTTCTGCGCGATCTCCTCGGCCAGGTAGCGGGCGGCGTCCAGCACGGCGGCCGGGACCGGGTGAACGTCGTTGACCAGACCGATCCGCTCGGCCCGCGCGGCGTCGATGTCCTTGCCGGTGAACGCCAGCTCACGCAGGTGGCCCTCGCCGATGACACCGGCCAGGCGCTGCAGACTGCCCAGGTCGGCGACGATGGCGACCTTGACCTCCCGCAGGCTGAACCGGGCATCGGCGCTGGCCAGCCGCACATCCACGGCAGCGGCGACATCGAGGCCGGCCCCGATGCACCAGCCCGAGATCGCCGCGACCACCGGTTTGCGGCAGGCCGCAACGCTGTCGACCGCGGCCTGCAGGTCGCGGATCTCCTCGAGCAACCGCGCCCGCGGGCCGGCCAGAGCACCCGGCGCGAGCGCTTCGGCCCAGCGCGGCATCATCGCGGGCAGGTCCAGCCCGTAGGAGAAGGTGTCCCCGCTGCCGGTCAGCACCACCGCCCGAACCTCCGGATCGGCGTCCAGCGCCCGGAACACCACCGGCAGCTCGCCCCAGAAGTCCGGCCCCATCGCGTTGCCCTTGCCAGGCCCCAGCAGGGTGACCTCCACGACGTGCCCGCGCCGTGCCACCCCCAGCGCCACCAGCTCCGTCCCCGCCAGACCCGCCACCACGTCCATGAGCCCATCCTGACCCCACCACCCCACTCGGACCACGCAGCTGACTCGCGCCAGGACCGTCCTCGCGAGGGAGCACGGTGGTACGAGGATTACGTCACTCTCGTTGTCGAACGGGATGTCGTCGATATCCGGAACATCCATCAGGGTGCCGTGCTACCTGAGTTTCTTCGGAGGGTTGCCGCGCAGACCGGGCAACTGCTCAACATCGCCCATGCCGCGCGGGGAGCCGGAATCAAGGCCTCACTCGGCGAGGACTATCTACACCTGCTTGAGGCGGTGTTCCTCATTCATCGTCTCCCCGCGTGGGGGGTGACGCTGGGCGCTCGGGTGAACAAGCTGCCGAAGATCCACCTTGTCGATTCCGGACTTGGCGGCTGGCTGCTGGGCCTGACCGAGCGCGCCATCGCCAGGCGTGTTCCGGTAGCCATGACCGAGTTCGGGCACCTGCTCGAGATGTTCGCCGTCAACGAGCTGCTCAAACAGGGAAGCTGGATCGACGAGTCACTGCGGTAGGG
>JBOHHD010000264.1:0-2106 GCA_050700515.1 Pseudonocardiaceae bacterium | reverse complement strand
GATCATGATCGCGCCGCTGCCCGGCGTCACCGCGTGCAAGCCGGGCTCGGCGATGCGCCCGCTGCCCGGCATCAGCGCTGTGGTGGTTGATGAGTCCGGCACCGCGGTCGGCCGCGGCGATGGTGGGTTCCTGGCGCTTGATCAGCCCTGGCCCGGCATGCTGCGCACGATCTGGGGTGATGACCAGCGCTATCGGGAAACCTACTGGTCGCGCTTTGCTGAGCAGGGCTATTACTTCGCCGGGGACGGCGCGAAGTATGACGAGGACGGCGCGATCTGGCTGCTCGGCCGGGTGGACGACATCATGCTGGTTTCCGGGCACAACATCTCCACCACGGAGGTGGAGTCCGCTCTGGTATCCCACCCGACCGTGGCTGAGGCCGCGGTGGTCGGCGCCCCGGACCCGGCCACCGGCCAGGGCATCGTCGCGTTCGTGATCCTGCGCGGCCACGTCGCGCAGGACGAGGCCCGGGGTGCCGACGCGATCAAGGCGCTGCGCGATCATGTGGCAACCCAGATCGGCCCGATCGCGAAACCCAGGCAGATCATGGTCGTCGCGGATCTGCCGAAAACCAGATCCGGCAAGATCATGCGGCGCCTGCTGCGCGACGTCGCCGAGAACCGCGAGGTCGGCGACGCCAGCACGCTGGCCGACACCAGCGTGATGGATCAGATCAAGAGCGGCCTGGACAGCGGCAAGGGCGACGACGACTGATCGCGGATGGGACTCACCCTGCCTGGTGGCGTAGGGTGAGCCCTGGTGTGCCGGGAAGTCTGGTCGGCGATGACCTGACGGACCCCGATCCTGGAGCAGCATGAGCACCAACGCACCTCCCAGCATGACCGGCGCCACCCGCCTGGCCGACGCCTTGCGCCAGGACGTGATCGGCGGCCTGATCCTGCTGGTCGCGGCGGTGGTGGCGATCGTCTGGGCCAACTCGCCGGCCGCGGACGCGTACGAGAGCTTGCGGCACGTGCAGATCGGGCCGCTGGACCTGCAGCACTGGGCGGCCGACGGCGCGCTGGCGGTGTTCTTCTTCGTCGCCGGCCTGGAGCTCAAGCAGGAGCTCACGACCGGCAGCCTCAGCCGACCGGCCGACGCCATGGTTCCCGCTGTCGCCGCCATCGCCGGCATGGTGGTGCCGGCCGCGATCTACACCGGCATCAACCTGCTGGCCCCGACGGGCGGGACGCTCAGCGGATGGGCCGTCCCGATGGCGACCGACATCGCCTTCGCGCTGGCCGTGCTCGCCGTCATCGGCCGGGCACTGCCGACGTCGCTTCGCGCTTTCCTGCTGACGCTGGCCGTCGTGGACGACCTCGGCGCGATCACCGTCATCGCGGTGTTCTTCAGCTCCGACATCAGCCTGGCCTACCTCGCGCTGACTGTCGCTGCCACGGCGGTGTACGTACTGCTGCAGCGCCGGCGGGTGACCAGCCCGCTGGCGTACGTGCCGCTGGCGCTGGCGACCTGGTGGTTCATGTACGAGAGCGGCATCCACGCCACGGTGGCCGGCGTCCTGCTCGGCCTGCTCACCCGGGCCCGCACCGACCCGGGCGAAGAGGCATCGCCGCGGGACCGGCTGGAACACCGGCTGGGGCCCTGGTCGGCCGGACTCGCGGTGCCGCTGTTCGCCCTGTTCGCAGCCGGCGTCACGGTGAGCGGTGGCCTGCAGCTGCTCACCGAGCCGGTGGTGCTCGGGATCGCCCTCGGCCTGATCCTGGGCAAGACGGTCGGGGTCATCGGTGGGGCGTTCCTGGCCACCCGGTTCGGCACGGCCGGCCTGGCCCCGGACCTGCGCTGGGGTGACATCGGCGCAGTGTCGGTGCTCGCCGGCATCGGCTTCACCGTCTCGTTGCTCATCGCCGAGCTCAGCTTCGAGGACAGCGGGATCGACACGGCCAAGGTGGCCGTGCTCGGCGCCTCCACCATCGCCGCCGTGGTGGGCGGATCCCTGGTGTACATGCAAGGCAGGCTGCGCCACCGCGACGTGTCGGCTGCCTGAGTGTCCCCTGCAGCGGGCCACGGGCTCGTCCTCTAGGCTCGGAAGCCGCGTGGCGAGGTCACGCACGAAGGGAGAGCAGATGAGCACCACGGGACAGCAC
>JBOHHD010000263.1:0-2683 GCA_050700515.1 Pseudonocardiaceae bacterium | reverse complement strand
CTCTGTTGGAGGGGTGCTCTGCTCGGGAATCGGTGTCGTGCCGGGCAGCGCGAGTTTGGCGAGCTTGCGGAAGACCGAGCCGAGTTGCTTACCGAGCGGGCCGGTGTTGTAGGGCAGACCGTAGCGTCGGCATGCGTCGCGGACCTCCTCGGCGATATGGGAATAGCGCCAGGAGGGGATGTCGGGGAAGAGATGGTGTTCGATCTGGTAGCTGAGGTTGCCCGCGAGCAGGTGGAACAACTTACTGCCGGTGATGTTCGCCGAGCCGAGCATCTGACGCAGATACCATTGCCCGCGGCTCTCCTCGGCTGTCTCTTCCTCGGTAAAGGTGGCGACATCGTCGGGGAAGTGGCCACAGAAGATGATGGCAAAGGCCCTGATGTTGCGGGTGAGGTTTGCCGTGGCGTTACCGGCGAAGGTCAAGGGCGCCCACGGTCCGGAAAGGGCCGGGAAGAGCAGGTAGTCCTTGCCCACCTGATGTATCACCTTGGCGGCCGCCTTCTTGTGGTCATCGACGACCTCACCCCAACCCTTCTCCCCGGAGATGACCTTGCTGTTCTCGATGCCGTGAAACATGATGCCCCACTCGAATATCAGTGACAGGCCCACGGCGTAGAGCAGATTGCCCAGGTAATAGGGGTGCCAGCGCTGTTCGGGAGTGATTCGCAGGATGGAGAAGCCCACGTCCCGATCTTTGCCGATAATGTTGGTATAGACATGATGCTGGAAGTTGTGCGAGCGTTTCCACAGCTCGGGAGGGCTGACCATGTCCCATACGAAGTCGCGGGAGTTCAGTTCCTCGTCGCGCATGAAGTCGTACTGGCCGTGCAGGACGTTGTGGCCGATCTCCATGTTATCGAGAATCTTCGACACAGACAGCGCGCCCACCCCACCGAGCCACGCCGGCGGAAGAAACCCGGCGAACAGCAGGCTGCGGCCGAGCACTTCCAGACGGCTTTGAATGCGTACCACCCGGTGGATGTACTCGGCATCCTGTGCCCCCAGGTCGGCGATGAGGCGGACGTGGATCGCATCCATCTCAGCACCGAACGCGTCGATCTGCTCAGATGTCAGCTGGAGTGTGTTTCGGGGCATAGCGGCACTCTTTCTCTTTGCGCTTTTACGGAGGCGGATTACAGATCGATGACGACGTCGCCCACGGGAACGGTGGAACAGATTTGGATCCGGGTGTCGGGTTCGGCGGACACGTCGCCGGTGTACCGGTGCCAGACGCTGCCAGCGGTCTTGTGACTGGTACAGGTCAAGCAGATGCCCATCCGGCAGCCGAACTCGGGACGCAGACCGACGCCCTCGGCCTGTTCGAGCAGGGTCTCGCCGGTATTGGGAACCCGGTGGCCGCTGCGGGCGAAGCACACTTTGCCGTAGGGCTCGCCGCCGCCGGCAGGGACCGCCGGCGCGGGCGCGGTGAACTGCTCGGTCTGCAGCGCGGCACTGATCCCGGTGCGCTGCCAGTGCGTGCAGACCGCGTCGACCAGTCCGGCAGGCCCACAGACCCATGCCGCAGTGCGATTGTCGACGGCGGGTAGGTGCTGCGGCGTGAACCGGCCGGACAGCTCGCCGCCGGCACCGCGGGTGTAGGCACGCCCCAGTTGCAGCCCGGGATGCCGCGCGGCCAGCGCCGCCAACTCCTCCTGGTAGGCGACGTACTCGGGGCTGCGGGCGTAGTGCAGGAACGTGACGCGGCCCAGCCCCCCGGTGGCGCAGAACCCCTCTTCGCACAACGTGCGCAGCATGGACATCACCGGAGTGATCCCGCTACCACCGCTGATCAGCAGCAAGTGTCCGGGCAGCTCGTCGGGCAGACCGAAGCCACCCTGCGCCTGGGACAGCCGGACCACTGCACCGGGGCGCACCAGGGAGTTGAGGTGCCCGGACACCATCCCGGCCGGCTCGGCAGCGACAGTGAGTTCGAGCAGTCCGTCGCTGCGATGCGCCGAACAGGCCAGTGAGTAACAGCGGGTGCGCCACACCCCGCCGATCTGAATGGTGAAAGCGACATGCTGACCCGTCCGGAAACCCTGCCAGTTGTGGTTGGGCCGCAACAGCAGCGTGACGCTGTCGCGAGCGCGGCGACGCACCTCGGTGATCTCAGCCCGCACCTCCCGCAGCGACCACATCGGACTGATCAGCTGAAGGTAACGGTCCGGACCGTGTGGCGCCGTGACCACCTCAAGCAACTGGACCGCGATCCGAGGCAAGGGGACCCGGCGAAACACAGCTACGGACACCTCGGTGACAGATCCCCTCCGGCTCACGTCAACAGCCGTAACGTGACCCCAGCAACCTTCCCCATCGAGGTGAAGAGAGGGTCCGAGGTGCACGAATAACTGGCTGGCGGGTTGCAGGGCTCTACTGATTGCTCGACGTGCATCGACGCTGTCCTCCCGGGCGACATCACAGTGTGCTGCCGGGGTCTTGAGCAACATCAGCCAGGTTATAGGCCGGCCACGGGGTTCAACACCTCCATGTGGGGGCAACCGTCAACGGGGCGTCCCCAGGACGTGCTCGGCGGTGGCGACGTCGAGTACGAGCCGGCGCGCAAGCTCGCTGAGTCGCTGGTTGTGTCGGCGGGCGTAGCTGCGTAACTGATGGAAGGCAGCGTCCATACTCAGCTTGCCGCGTTCGGCGAGCACACCCTTGGCCTGTTCGATGATCACGCGGC
>JBOHHD010000262.1:0-2950 GCA_050700515.1 Pseudonocardiaceae bacterium | reverse complement strand
GTCCGGAGCCGGGCATTGCCCTGCGAGGTCGTCAAGCCCCCCTTCGTGCCCTCCCAGGTGCGCTGACGGGGTTGCTCGCGGATTTGGTGGGACGTCCTACCATTTTAGGGTGTGGGGGGATACCGTCATGGGTATGAGTGCCGCACCACTTTTCACCCGCCTGCCGCACCCCTCCCCGACGCCGCCACAGCGGCGGGACGAGATCTTGGCTGCGCCGGGTTTCGGCAGGTATTTCACCGATCACCTGGTGGAGATCAACTGGACCGCTGGACGCGGCTGGCATGATCCGCAGATCGGGCCGTACCGCCAGCTGGTGATGGACCCGGCCACCATGGTGCTGCACTACGGGCAGGCGATCTTCGAAGGTCTCAAGGCCTACCGCCAGCCTGATGGCACGGTGGCCTCCTTCCGGCCGTTGGCCAACGCCGCTCGGCTCCGTTCCTCGGCCCGCCGGTTGGCGATGCCGGAGCTGCCCGACGAGCTGTTCCTGGGCTCGCTGCGCGAGCTAGTGCGCGCCGACCTCGAATGGGTGCCGACCGGAGTCGAGGAGTCGCTGTACCTGCGGCCGCTCCTGATGGCCACTGAAGTGGGGCTCGGGGTGCGCCCGGCCAACGCCTATCATTACCTGCTCATCGGCTCGCCCGCCGGGACCTACTTTCCCGGCGGACTCAAACCGGTGAGCGTGTGGCTGTCCACCGAGTACGTCCGAGCGGCCCCTGGGGGCACCGGAGAGGCCAAATTCGCCGGGAACTACGCGGCCTCATTGCTGGCCCAGCGGCAGGCCGCAGAGCAGGGTTGCGATCAGGTCGTGTGGCTGGACGCGGTGGAACGGCGCTGGGTGGAGGAGATGGGGGGGATGAACCTCTATTTCGTCTTCGGGGAAGGGGAGCAGGCGCGGTTGGTGACCCCGGAGCTGACCGGAGCTCTGTTGCCGGGCATCACCCGTGACTCACTGATCACCCTGGCCCGGGACCACAGCCTGGGTGTCGAAGAGCGGCGGATCTCCACAGAGGAGTGGGAGAAGGGGGTGGCGACCGGGGACATCTCGGAGGTATTCGCGTGCGGCACCGCCGCAGTGATCACTCCGATCGGACACGTCGCCCATTCCGGCGGTGAGTTCACCATCGGTAGTGGTGAGCCCGGGCCGATCACCAGCCGGCTCCGCGCGGCGCTCACCGCGATCCAGCGAGGTGTCGCTCCCGATACCCACGGCTGGCTCGTCCCGCTCACCTGAGGGGATTTCTCGGCTACGCCGACGTCTCGTCAATCATCCGACGGCACAGACCACGAGTACCACCGTGCCGGCCAGTTCGCTCGCGGCGCCCAGGACATCCCCGGTGACGCCGCCGAACCGCCGTCGGGTGTGCGCCGAGAAAGCCACCACCAGCATTGCCGCGAGACCGACCGCGAGCACGCCCTGCCAGGCCCGTCCGGGGATCGCCACCAGTCCGCCAGCCAGCAGCGCCGACGTCCACGCCACCGCGACGGCAGGTGGTTGACTGCCCGCCACCAGAGCACCCAAGCCATCCGCCCGAGCCGGGGGCATTGCTGTGCGGGCACACCAGCACATCGCCACCCGCCCCGCCGTCACCGCCAGTACCACGGCGAGCAACCTGCCGGTCTCGGCCAGCGCCCCGAGCGCGGCCGCCTGGGTGGCCAGCACCAGCACCAGAGTGACCACCGCGAAGGGACCGGCCGAGCCGTCCCGCATCACCGCAAGCGCCCGTGTCGCTCCGCCGTAGCAGCCCAGCCCGTCGGCGGTGTCGGCCAGCCCGTCCAGGTGCATTCCCCTGGTCAGCATGGCGAGCATGCCCACCACAAGCAATCCGGCGAGCAGCGGCGGGGTGTCCAGCACGTGCAGTGTGGCCAGTCCCACGGTGGCCAGCAGACCGAGCGCGGCGCCGAGGACGGGAGCCCAGTACAGCGCTCGGCGGGCGAGGCCGCGGTCCACCTCGCCGGACGCACGCATGGGCACGACGGTCAGCCAGGACACGGCCAGCGCCAGCCCGCGGATCACTGCCCGAGTGCCGGCTCGTCTGCGGGTCCGGATACGCCTGCGTCGGCTAACGTGGCCATCTCTCCGAGCACGCGGATGGCCATCTGGAGCAGCGCCAGCGCAACCACCGCCCCGGAGCCCTCGCCGAGACGCATCTCCAGGTCCAACACGGGTTCCAAATGCAAGTGCGCCAGCGCCTGGGTGTGCGCGGGTTCCACGGAACGGTGCCCAGCGACCCACCACGCCCGGGCGCCGGGAGCGAGTTCCTCGGCGAGCAGTGCCGCGGCCCCGATGGCCAGGCCATCGAGGATCACCGGGGTATGCCGGACGGCGGCCTGGGCCAGAAAGCCCGTCATCGCCGCGAGATCTGCACCGCCTGCGGTGCGCAGCAGGGCGACGGGGTCGCCGACTACCGGGCGGGCGCGGCGCAGGGCATCGCGGATCGCGGTGGTCTTGCGCATCCAGCCCGCGTCGTCGATTCCCGTGCCTCGGCCCACTACGGCCACTGGTTCGGCTCCGATCAGCGCGGCCACCAGCACTGCGGCGGGGGTGGTGTTCGCGATGCCCATATCGCCCGCAATGAGCACGTCGGCGCCGCGGTCGACCTCCTCATCGGCGATCGCTATCCCGGCGGCCAGTGCCTGGTTCACCTCCTCGCCGGTCAGCGCATCCTCCCGATCGATCGCGCCACTGCCGCGGCGGACCTTGTGCCGGGTCACCGGCGACGGCATCTCCGATGCGGAGGCCACCGCCGAGTCCACCGCCATGTCCACCACCCGCACCGCCGCGCCGACGGTCGCGGCGAGGACGTTCACCGCCGCGCCGCCGGACAGGAAGTTGTCCACCATCTGGCGGGTGACTTCACTGGGATAGGCGGAGACGCCGCGTGCGGCGACGCCGTGGTCTCCGGCGAACACCACCACCTGCGGCATGGCGAACGGGCGTGGCGGGCAG
>JBOHHD010000261.1:0-7766 GCA_050700515.1 Pseudonocardiaceae bacterium | reverse complement strand
GCCCGTGGCCGCCATGACCTCCGGGAACGCGTCCGCAGGCAGGTACTCGAAGATCCAGTCCATCGCGTGGCCAGGACCGGCGATGAAGCCGTCCAGCGACATCGCCCTGTTCACGACCACTTTGCCGGTGCCGATACCCACATCACCCATGCGCTTCTCCACCGACCTTGAAAGCCCGAGGCCGAATCATAGTTCGACCGATGGGAAGGGCGAGGGCAGGAGTTGCACGCGTATCTGCGGTGGCGCAACGCGAACAACCGACACCCGGATGTGCTGGCCACCCAGTGTCGGGAACGCGCCCAGGTACGGCATGAACGACACCACCGGTGGGGCCGTCCTCAGTCCCTGTGGGGTTTCAGAAGTCGGTCTGCGTCGCTGACCGGGGAGATCGGTGGTCCGGTTGGCAGAGCATCATCGCCAGCCGTGTCGTTACGTCTGCTCTATCTGATTTCCTGCGGTTGCTGAACCTGCTGGTGCTGCTCGGCCGCTGGTCGGCATCCAAGGACGTCGAACTCCTGGTGCTACGTCATGAAGTCATTGAGCCATTCCGCGCAATAGGTTGATTACTGGACGTTGTTAGGTGGTGCGGTGGTGGTCGAGGTGCAGGAGGACTAGGGCTGCGGCGACGATCTTTCCGATGCGCCAGGGGTTCAGGCTGATGTTGTGCAGCGCCCGGAACGTCATCGTCAGCAGAGCGTGGCCACGCTCACCGATGGCTCGGACCCGGTTGTGGGCTGTGGTGAACATCTGTTGGACTGTGTTCAGCTGACCCCGAGCAGGTGTCTTGAACGCCACGGTGATGGTGCCGGCTTCACCTTCGTAACCCAGATCACCCCGGGGCACGCAGATCGGTGAGGATCTCGGTGAGGGCAGGGAAGATCTCGGTGTGGGTGCGCACGGCGGTGGTGTCGTGCTCCCGGCCCGGACGGACCTCGGAGGTCCAGATCGGCCAGCCGTCGGGGACGGTCACGCCCTGCACGTTGCCGCCATGCTGGTGGTGTTTGCCCGACCACCACAGGTCCACCCCCGGGGTGGGTCCGGGGGTGGTGCACCGGTCGGTCTCGATCAGGGTGCCGTCGATGCTGACGTGGGAGTAGCCGGCTGCTTTCGCCGCCAGCAGCGCCGAATGCAGGCCCGGGGCGCGGGCGGCGAGTGCGTCGATGCCTTCGTGCAGGTAGTCATAGGCGGTGGACTTGCTGATCGCATTGTCGGTGGCCAGTTGCTGCATCCAGGTGGCGTCGAGGAACCAGCGCAGGATCTCCGACCGCCTGGTCATGGCTGGTCAGGGACCGGGTCCCGGCGCGGGTACCCCGCCGGGTCCGCTCGGCGTCGAGCAGGTCGGTCAGCTCCACCACCGTCTGATCACCGACCGGCAGAGTCGCTGTGTAGGTCACACTCATGGCGACGTTGGGATCCCTTCCGAAGCTGTTAGAAACAGCCTTCATAACCAGGATCTCGCGTCGTTTGTTGCCCGGTGGCACGTCTCGTGCGTCTCAGATCATCCCAGCCCCCACCACGATGAGTACCCAACCTGTTGCGCGGAATGGCTCAATGGGCCAACGCCCATCTGAAGAACTGGCGGATCCTGGCCACCCGCTACCGCGACAACCTCCAGCGATTCGACCAGACCATCACCGCCATCGCCGGACTCACCATGCTCAACGAACAACACTCCGAACGCCCACTCACCTTCACCCGACTCAACAAACTAAAAAAAGTTTCCGAATGACTTCACTCCCCACGCGTCCAGCATCGGAGCTGTCGTATGATCCGTCGGTCGCGGTGGGATACGAACGGACGAAAGAGCCGGAGACCACCGCGGGAATCACAAGTAATGCATACCTACCATGTATATCCAAGGTTGCAATTCTTACCCCCAACAGTCGTAATGTGATCTTCGACTTAACCGAGCGAAGTCCTTGGTTCCATGAGGTCCTCGATAAAATCAGCCCTCGATTGTCCCGCAAATCAATACTACGGTTCAGACGCTGCGCGCGTCCATGGCCTTATGGATGATATGGCTACGCCAATCCTGGCAGTATCCTGTCGCGGATACGGCACGTTATCTGTCAACCGCTAGCGGCTTCCGTACCGGCGTAGGACCGTAGGAGCACCTTGCACAATCGCACTGTGGAGGCATCCCGGGTACCTGTTCGGATCGCAGTCGCCGATCCGCTCCCCATGTTTAACCACGGCGTCGCGGAGGCGATGAAGTGCCTGGGCTTCATCGTCGAGACGCCCGACGACCTCCTGACCTGGGCGCAGGCGAGCGAGCCCTATGTAATTCTGCTGACCCTGTTTCGACCTGCCGATTGGACACTGCTCGCCAGGCTCCATGACAGTCGACCGGACTCCGCCGTGATCGCGGTGATCGAGGACGGCGATCTGACCGGTTCCCTGCGAGCGCTGACCTCTGGGGCGGCCGGTGTTATAGCCAGAGAGGCTGACTTCGAAACAGTCCGAGTCGTCCTGACGGCCGCCGCTTCCGGCCGGAGTGTGCTTCCGGTCGAAGTCGTACGCGCGCTGACTTCGCTGCACCATCGCTCGGCAGCCGCAGTGAAGCCTCCCTCGGAGACCGAGATTTCCTGGATTCGTCTACTGGCGCGGGGAATGACCGTCGCCCGACTGGCCCGACACGCCGGCTATTCTGAGAGGATGATGTTCCGGCTGCTGCGTGATCTCTATCGGAAGTGGGGGGTCGCCAACCGAACCGAGGCGATAGTCCACGCGCGAGGTCAAGACTGGTTATGAACCGGCGGCGAGCTAGCGGCGTAACATGGTGTTCTCAGACACTAGTTCTCGTTCGGGCTCCATGACGGCGTTGAGCGAGCGCACCAGCGGCAGTCCGCCGCGTAAACAGGTCGTCGTATAGCGGCCATCGTCCCCCGGACTGGTTGATCGGGTAGTCGTGGGTGATGCGGTGGACTCGGCGTAGCCGCAGCTGCCATTCCAGGAGGGTGATCGCTTCGGTGTAAGCGTCCCCGCGTGGGTCATTGATGTCGAGTTCGCCTTCGACCGCGCGTAGCTCGGTCAGTTCCTTGCCGATCAGGTCCAGATCGGTGACCACGCTCGCGCCGGTGATGCGCTGCTCCAACTCGATCGGCGGCGCCGGGCGGGCGGGGTGGCACACCAGGTACCAACCGGGTCCTGAGTCGGGGGTGCGTTCGTGCGCGGCCCGGATCTTGGCCAGGCCCTCGGTGGCATCGGCGGCCAGCGCGGCGAACGCGCACGGGAACTCCCCGGGCATGTTCACCTCGATCGCGCGGGTGAGTCTGGCTTGCGGGGCGGGCCATTCGGTGGTGGTGTCGGGCACGGTGAAGGTGCGGTCGTAGGACAGGGTTTGCTCGGCGTTGGCTGAGGTCTGGGTGTCGTCCAGCCACAGCGGGATCGGGCGGCCCACCACTGTGGCGATGTCGGCCAGATCCAGCTGTCCCGCCCACTGCGCCGATGGCTCCGGCGGGCCGGCCAGTTCGGGGACGGCGCGCTGGAACCAGCGGCGCAGCCCGCCGAACACGCCGTTGTCGGCCTCGGCGCTGCTGTCGGAGTCGTCAGACCGTGTGGTCAGCCGGTACACGTAGGCCAGCGGTTCGTCATCATGAGCCGGGAAGAAGTTGAGGCCCCTCTCGATCGGCATGACGATCACGGCGTCGGCCCACCAGCGCGGCTCGATCAGCTCGGCGGCGTGCACGGCCAGCCAATCCTGGTGGTCCCCGCCGGTGCCATCCAGCGGCTGCACGTAGATGACGTGCCCGTGCTCGGTATCCCACACGATCGCGTAGAAGCACTGCCGGCGGGCATGGCGGCCCAACGTGACGACTCCCCGCTGCAACTCCGGCGCCGGGCCGGTGGCCGCCGGTTCCCGGAACAGCCACAGCGAGTCCGCGCTGACCTTCCGATCGGTGCGGACGCACCAGGCGTCGATGGTGGACGCCCACCACAAAGGATGGTTCTTGCCGGTTGTTGTCGGTGGTCGTTCTGACGGCTGAGAGCCGGTAGACGGTCTGGGTTGGGCGAGATCTGAGCACACGGAGCGGGACGCCCGCTCAGGGGCGGCGCCACGGAGACGCGCGTCCCCGTCGGCCAGGCCCAGTGGGCGGGAAGGTGCGGAACGGCTGCGCGCGATGGTGCGCCGCGGCGCTGGCGGCAGTTCAGGCGAGGAGCAGGCCGTGATGCCTGAGGCGGTCGTCCAGTTCGCGGACGGCGGTGGCGTTCGCCCAGGGCTGCAGATCAGCGCGGCCTTGCTGGAGGACCTCGATCAGTCGCGTTGAGCTGTTGTGTGCGGCGATGTCTCCGGCGTTGCCGAGCAGGCGTGCCGCTTCGTCGACCTCATGGGATTGTGCGTACGCCCGCGCGAGGTCCACGATGGTCAAGGCCGTGTTCCGAGTGAGCGACGGATCCAGCGTCGCGAGTGATTGCTGGGCATAGCCGGTGGCGCGCTCGCTCTCACGCAGCGTGAGATGACACCCGCCGCGGATCGAGATGTGTAAAGCCTCGTCGTAGAAGTAGGCGTAGCTGGGGGTCTGGTCACCGGCGGCGGGCAGGGCTGAGTGGGCGGTGTCGAGTGCGCTCAGACAGGCTTCGTGTTGCCCGTCGGCGGCGTAGGCTCGTGCGGCGACGTCCGCGGTGTAGGCACGTAACCGCGTGTCACCGGTGCGGTTGGCCCACTGTTGGGCGGCGACGGCATGGTCAAGACCGATGTGTGGTTTGTTTTGCCAGGTCGCTGAGTGGCTCATCTGGCACAGCACGAACGCGCACAATTCGATGTTCTGCGCCTCGTGGGCCCGCAGGCGGGCGTCCTCGTAGTAATACCCTGCGCTGTCGAAGTCGTTCAGGTCGAAGGACAGCCACCCGGCGTGGCGTGAAGCGTTGCTCAGGGTCGAGAGCAGGCGCGGCTGTAAGGTCGCCGGGCAGTCCGCCAGCAGCGGGTGCAGAAGCTGGCGTTGGATGAGCACGGTCTCCAGGACACCGCGGGGGCCGAGCGTGTCGTCTTGGCGTTGACAGTGCCACAGCACGGCTTCGAAGTGTTCGAGGGTCGCTGTGTCGAGTCGGCTGGGGTTGTTCAATACCGTCATAACGCGTGCTTGTTCGTCGGGGTCGATGAGGTGGCCGACTGAGGCGGCGGTGGCGGCCCAGCCGAGGCTGCGCAGCATGAGGCGGCGTTTCATGGTGTGAGCCCATCGGGTCAGCAACTGGACCAGTCGATGGTAAACGCGATCGCCCCCGTGTGGGGTGAGCAGCGTGTCATCCTCGGGTGCGGTCAGGGTTGTCAGGCAGTTCACCAGCAGGACGGTCAGGTCGTCAGGCAGGGGGAGGTGACCCGTGGTCGGGGTCCACAGCGTGGGGCTGGTCGGCAGTATCAGCTCACCTCCTGACTGAGGCGCCGAAAGCGTGATCACGGGGGTGTTCTGGTGCTGGGGTTCCGTGGGGGTGGTGGGTATCTGGGTGGTGGGGTGGCCGGTGGTGAGGAAGCAGCGGTCGGCGGGGGTGAGGTGGGCGAGGTCCTCGGCGTCGACGAGGTGGGCGGGGGTGCAGCCGTGGCCGTAGGTGGTGGCTAGTCGGGCGAAGTAGCGCAGGCTGGGTTTGGTGCCGCCGTGGGGCCAGGTTTCGTATTCGCTGACGCGGTTGTCGGCCAGCTTGTAGCCGGGGTGGTGGGTGTTGTACTGCTGGGCGACTTTCCATTGGGCCCAGCCCAACGCGTGGCGCCAGGCGGTCCGGGGGCGCAGGTTGTATCGCCGGCTCATTTCCGCGGCGATCTGAGCCACCGTGCATCCGTAGCCGCGCATCTGCTCGCGCAGGAGTTGTTGGTGGGCTTTCGTGGAGTTTCCTACTTTTCTGGGCATCGCCTCTCATCCCCCTTGAATCATCGTTTCCGGTACTGGTGGCGCTGGGCACCGTAGCCCTGTTCGGTGTCCAGCAGGATGGCCTGCGGCTGAATCGGGGGGAAGATGCCGTCCCCCACCACGGGCAACCGCGCAGGTTGACGCGTCGTGGGTGGGGGGAGGAATTGTTCCCCGAGGGATGGTGGCGTCTTGGGCCTGGTTTCCCGCCACGCTGGTCACCACCCCAGGACAGCACCGGCCGCGGCGGCTCCCGCCGAGGGCGGTCAGCGCAGAAAGACCCCGTGACGTGACAATCCTGTTCACCCCCGAGAGCCCCCGCCGTGGCTCAATCCCGACCGTCACCCCGATGACCACCCCGGGCTCGCTGTCTCGTAACCGATCGAGCTCCGCAGTGCGCGGGCGATCATGCGGACGGGCTCGTGGGGTATCAGCCGGAGCTGAGTTGGCCGAATGAGGTCTTCGCCGTACGGAAATAGGCATTGTCGTGTAAGTCAATGTGGTGTCGGTCTCGTTGTGATGTACGCCCCTGTGGTAAGAGGAGGTGATGGACATGGCTCCGGATGAGGGCAAGGTTGATAAGTCAACGCCTCGCGATGGAGATGAAAGTCGGGCGGATGGATGGACGCCGTTGCAGGGTGGTGATCTTACGGTGTGGGTGGTGTTGCGGCGGGTGAATGAAGGCGGGATGGCGTTGCTGGACGGAGCTTTTTACCACCATAGCCGCGTCGTGCCGTGTTATCTCAATACGCCGCTGGTGGAACTTGTCGAAGCCGGTCGACTTAGGCTGGCCAACTCGGATGGGACCGGAATGCAAGAAGTAATTTTTACCGGCCGTGGGCACGAGTCGTATGAGGTACTGTGTGGAAAACGTGGCGTATCTTCCGATTCCACCGTCAGCACGTGTCCCGACATGGCCGGTCAGGTGCACGGAGGGATGGTCGAGGCATCAGCACCGTAATCCGGACACGCCATTTTATGCCTCTACTCGATGCCCGTACGGGTGAGACGCATGTGGTGACTCATGACGCGGCGATCGCGGGGCACCGTGTTGGCCAATATGTCGCCCGCTGTGAAGTGCTCGTGCTGGCCGCGAGCCTGACTGCCCCGGAGGCCAAGTATTGCCGGTCCTGCAGGGAAGGATCGACTCGATGATGTCCGAGGTGACTGAATGGCTCGCGCTGCACCAGATCGGGACGTGGGCAGTAGTTACCGATGCACGCTCAGGTTCATGAATGAGAAGGGAGAAAAGCAAAAAAGGCCGCTCCCGGCTCCGCTGTGACCCCCCTGGGCACCGGAAGACCACTTCAGAGCACTGTTCGCGGAGGTCTGCCCGGGGGAGAAAGCCTCAGAGTCGCCCGGACGTGGTGTGGGAAATGGCTCTGCGTCCGGGTGCAACCGGTCGGATCCGCGTGCCCCAAACCCGACTCCCCCCGGGGGGTGCGTGGCTCTGGCCGGTGTCCACCTGCGGGTGGGCCAGTGAGAAGCCGGCCGGGTTCGTTCTGCGGGAATTCCCCCTTCCCTGCGGGGCGGACCCGGCCGGTGTTGGTCCGATGTGATGAGTGAAAGGAGTACGGGATGGCTCAGGGGTCGGAGTATTGGTTCGCCGGCAGTGATGTGGCGGAGCGTCGGGTACGGGGCGCGGTGCTGGTCCGCGACGGCGAGCTCGTCGTGGTGCTACCCCAGCCCGGGAGCTCTTCGTTCGGTGACCCGGGGCAGGCGCAGGAGTTCTGTTCGGTGCTGGCAGCCGGCATCGGGGAGCTGCACGCCCAGCGGTGTTCAGCGCCCCCGGCGCGGTGCGAGTGATGGTTCCGCCCACGGGCAGCCGCGTCGTGGTCCGCCCGCAACGCCGGGACCGGTGGATCGACGGGACGGGCCTGGTCGTCGGTCCTGACCAGCGGTATTTTCCCCACCCCACGGCAGTGTTCG